>CAJXPN010000206.1 GCA_913058025.1 uncultured Myxococcales bacterium
CGTCGGCAGCGTCAGATGTGTATAAGAGACAGCTCGAGCAGCCCCAACCCCGTCGGGGTCACCATCCACTCACGCCCCACCTTCTCGAACAGCGTCACCTGGAGCGCCTCCTCGAGCGCGGCGATCTGGCGACCTATCGTCGGCTGCGCCACCCCCAACGAGCGCGCGGCGGCCGAGAACGACCCCTCCTCGGCCGCCGCCAAGAACGCGCGAGCGTAGTTCCAGTCGAAATCGAGCGTGTTCCAATCCATGCACATACGCATACCATATGCACGAATTGAGACCATACCCCATGCGCAGACACATGCTTAGAGTTCTCTTCGTGGCAGACACACCGAAACACGAAGAAGGAGAGGCTCATGCTGGCTGCGATTCAACGAACCTACGGCGCCCCGAATGTCCTGACTCTGGAGCAGATCGAGCCCCCCACCCCTGGCCCCGGAGACGTCCTCGTCCAGGTGCACGCGAGCCCGGTGACCCAGGGCGACCGGCGCCTGCGCTCCTCGGACTTCCCGGCGTTGACGTGGCTCCCTGGGCGGCTGATCTTTGGCGTGACGCGCCCGAGGAACCCGGTGACGGGGACGCAGTTCGCGGGGCGCGTGGTGGCCGTGGGCGACGAGGTGACCCGCTTCGCCGTGGGGGACGACGTCTTCGGGTCCGCCGACCGCGGCGCGTACGCCGAGCTCCTGGTCGTCCCCGAGGGCGGCGCGATGGCGTCGATCCCGCAGGGTTGGGGGTACGCCGAGGCCGCCTCGATGCCGTACGGCGGGGTGACGGCGTTGGCGTTCCTGAGGCAGATGGCCGAGCTCTCGGCCGGCGAGCACGTCGCGATCGTGGGGGCGTCCGGGGGCGTCGGGCGGGTGGCCGTGCAGCTCGCCCACGCGCTGGGCGCCGAGGTCACGGCCGTGTGCTCGAGAGACCATGAGCTGCTGGGCGATCTGGGCGCAGACCACGTGGTCGACCGCCGCGTCGAAGACTTCACGGCGCATGCGTCACGCTACGACGTCGTCTTCGACACGTCGGGGCGCGTCCCGTTCCGGGCGTGCCGGGGGGCGCTCACGGCGCAAGGCCGGTACCTGACGCTGTTCATGACGGCGCGCGCGCTGTGGGAGATGGCGTGGACCCGAGTTCGAGGGGGGCAGCGCGCGACGTGCGGCGTCGCGCTCGGGGACCGCGACCTCGTCGAGGAGCTCGCGGGCCTGATGGCCCAGGGGTCGGTGCGCGCGGTGGTCGCGCGGCGGCACCCGCTCGAGCAGATCGTCGCGGCGCACGAAGATCTTGAGACGGGTGAATACAGCGGAGATATCGTCGTCGAGTACACGCGCGCGGACGTCACGTCGGCGAGGCTGCCTCGAGCGGCCTGAACCCAGACACGCACCGCCACAACGACCACGATACTGAGAAGCACATGTCACGACGACTCCTGACCTTGATGTTCCTGCTGACCGCGAGCATCGACTGCCAGTGCGCCGCGCCGCCCGAGCCCTGGGACGGCCCCGCGCTGACCGAACCTCGCGCGCGGCTCACGGTCGAGCAGCTCAACGCCCCCCAGGCGCTCGAGCTCCTCGACATGAGCTTCTTCGCCAGGCCGGGCTGGGCGCAGGACGCCGCGCATGACTTCTCCGGCACGCTCGCGCTGGATCAGACCGAGATGACCGTCGACACGGAGTGGTCATGGGAGGGCGGGTACACGTTCCCGGCGATCGCCCTGAGCCTCGTCAGCCATGAAGGCGAGCTCATCCCGAGGGTCCAGGGGGTCCTCGACGCCGGCGCCCGGGCCGATCGGTACTGGGACGTGATCGCGGGGACCGGGGCCGTGTGGCGCGAGGAGGGCGACGGCGCGTGGAGCCGCGCGTCGCTGCCCTTGAGCCTGCTGGGGCGGTACGTCGGGGAGGTCCGCAACTGCGTCGCGACGTTCGTCTACGACGCGGACTCCGTGAGCCACGTCCACCTCCAGTGCAGCCAGGAGACCGCCGTGCTCGACGCGGGGCAGCTCGGGGACATCCGCGCGGCGGTGCCCGCGCGCTACGAACCCGAGGTCTTCGCAGACGCCGAGGCGTTCCTGGCCGAGCATGAGGCCCGCGAGGCCCTCCGCATCCCGACCGCGCCCCTCTCGGCGATCGACAGTGAAGGCGAGGTCGCCGATCACTTCGACGCGTCGAAGTGGTCGAGGGCGTCGACGAGCGCGGGCGCGCTCCTGATCGACGGGACGCTCTACGTGCACCCGCCGCAGACACGCCACGGCGCGTACCCCTACCCCGACGCGATGCGCCACGGCGTGTTCTCGGTGACCAAGAGCATGGCCGGCGCGCTCGCGATGTTCTACTTCGCCCAGCGCTACGGTCCCGAGGTCTTCGAGGAGCAGATCACCGACCACGTGCCCGCGCTGGCCGACCGCCCCGAGTGGCAGGGAGTGACGTTCTCCCACGCGCTCAACATGGTCACGGGGACGCGCGCCGGGGAGACCGGGGAGCTGCTCTTCGAGCCCCTCGAGCTCGCCCCCGACAAGGAGGCCGCGATCACGAACATCGCCGCGTTCGGGGACTACCCAGAAGCCCCTGGCGAGGCGTTCAACTACGCGACCACGAACACCTTCGTGCTCTCGTACGCGCTCGAGAACTACGTCCGCGCCAGAGAGGGCGACGGCGTGCACTACTGGGACCTGGTCCGAGCGCACGTGCTCACGCCCATCGGCGCGCAGGGGTTCGGGGTGTTGCCCACCCGAGACGAGGGCCGCGAGGACCGGATCCCCATCCTGGGTCTGGGCGCGTTCCCCACGCTCGACGAGGCCGCCAAGATCGCGCGCCTGATACGGGACGAGGGCGAGCATGACGGCGCGCAGTTGCTCCACCGGGGCAAGATCAGAGAGGCCCTGGGTCGGACGTCCTGGGAGGGTTACCCCGCGTTCGACGGGCTGCGCTACGCGCACTCCTTCTGGTCCAAGGACGTGCGCATCGACCTGTTCTGTCAGGTGCGCGTGTCCTTCATGGAGGGCCTGGGGGACAACCGGGTCGCGTTCTTCCCCAACGGGGCCATCTCCCTGCAGTTCACCGACGAGTTCGACGAGGAGCTCGACCGCCTCGTGAACGCCGTGGAGCGCGTGCGGGCCTCGTGCCCCTGACGCGCGGCGGCGCGCGTCAGGTCGGGTCGCCACGTCGCGCGGCGCGCCGGCGTCGCTTGCGACGCAACCCCCGGAAGATACCCAGCGTCCCGGCCGCGGCGAGCGCGCCGGCGGCGGTGGCGACGACGTAGCGCCCCTGGCGGGCCTGCCGAACGGCGATGCCGGCCAGCGCGTTCACGACGGGGACGCCGAACCACGGGTCGTCGAGGACCTTCGCGCCCACGGCGCCCAGCCCGGCCGCCACCGCCACGCCCGCGGTCCCCCAGGCTTCTGGATCCTCGCCCCGCCAGCCCGACTCGAGCGCGAGGCCCGCGATCGCCGGGAAGGCCGCCGCCGTCAACCAGCCGGCGTAGATCCCGGCCGTCGGGTACAGCGCGCGGGCGACCACGTCGTCCGCGGCGGGTTCGCTCGAGTTCAACGCACGGTGCAGGCCGATCGTCGTGGCCCACATGACCTGCTGCACGACCAGCGGGCGAGCGCTGCCCTGCCCGCGCCCGACCTCACGGAACCACGCGACGTGGAGCCACGGCGTGAGGGTGAGCCAGGGGCGCGCGCGGCGTAGACCCTCGGAGCCGTCGCGCGTGGCCTGTAGCAGCGTCAAGCCGGCGAGGCCCGCGTAGATCACCCCCCAGATCGCGAACGCGCCGCCCGCGGGCAGCAGGGCGTTGCGCATCGAGGTCTCCGTGCTCGGGTTCCCGATGGGTGCGGGTGACGTCGCGGCGATGTATCGGGCGGCTGCGGCGGCTGTGGCGGCGCTCACGATGGGGAGTGTGCTCATGTTCGATGCTCCTTGTGTCCCGGCGCGGCGCCTGATGGTGGGCGCGGATGCACCTCGAGTGTTCGAGCGTCAGGCATCCTGTCTCCAGGCCCTCCATCCGTCGGCTCCCCTCATCAGATGCACCTCGCGCCCGGTGATGTACAGGGCGAACCATCGACTCCGCGTCAGGAGACGATGCGCCGCGTCCTCCGACCTCGAGGCGCGTGAGCATGGACGACCCGAGGCCTGAAGGGCATCGGGCAGCCGGCGTCCGTCAGTCCTGGTCGGCGGTGTAACGCCACCGATCCTCGAGGCCATCGAACGCGACCTCGGCGGAGGACGTGCTGGCCGTGATCACGAAGGACGATCCCGTGGGCTGCCCCGCCACGCCGGTCATGGTGACGACCTGCGGGACGTCGTGGTTTCCGGGTGTGAACACGAGGGTCCTGGGCAGGTAGTCGACCACGGCGTCGTCGTCGCTGGTGAGCGTGACCGTGACGTCCTCGGTGGGCGGGGTCATGAAGGAGATCGAGAGCGTCGCGGTCTGCATGGGCGTCACCGAGACGCTGTCCACGGCCTCGGGGAGCACCTTGAAGCAGGGCGCCACGCCGCTCAGGTGCATCGTGGTCCACGCGGTCTCGTACCCGACCTTGTGGGCCATCCACTGGCGCCACGCGTCGGAGGTCACGTCCGCGGGCTCGTCGTCCAGCGCGCAGTGGCCCGTCAGCAGGGTGTAGATGAAGGCGCCCGAGGCCTTGTCCAGGTCGCGGCTCATGTGCCACCCATCCCGGAAGGCCGACAGCCCCGGGCTCAGCTCCCTCATCCTGGCGTAGAGCGTGCGGATGGGGATGGCTCTGGCGGCAGGCAGCTCACTCTGCCTGACCATGTAGAGGGCGACCCCGAGGTCCGTGCCGTTCTCCGAGCCGGAGAGGCGGCGGTCCAGGCCGTAGCGCATCGAGTCGTCCCCGTGGCTGCGGTGGTCCTGCATGGGGAAGCCCAGGGAGAACTCGAACCTGGTGGGGTCGATCTGGTAGCGCTTGTTCGCCTCGAAGTTCGTGTTCGCGCGGCCGTAGTTGAAGGTGACGGGGGGGTCGCCGCCGTTGTCGAGCGCGACCCTCGCGCGCGTCAACACCCACTGGAGGCCGCCGCGGATGCCACCCTCGGAGCTCGAGCCCGTCTGGTTGTAGCTCAGGGCGCGGTCGGCGACGCCCGCGCCCTTGAAGGGCGAGTCGAAGGCGCGCGGGGTGGTGTACTGGGTGTGGGTAGCCTCGTCGACGTAGGCGTCGTGGGCGGCTTCGGCGAGCGCGTCGTCGTAGGAGTAGCCCGACGTGGAGGCGGACCTGTCGTAGAGCTGGGCGTAGATCGAGGCGGCGGCCACGTACGCCCCGTTGGGCGTGGGGTGGGTCGAGGCGGTGTCCCTCTTACCGGCGGGCAGCGCCTGCCAAGCGCGCCCCGCGGCGATCGTCGGCAACGTCACCCTCGCCCTCTCCGAGACGCGGCGAGTGTGCTCGACGAAGTGGTCGATGGAGGCCTCGTCTCTGGGCCACATCATCAACAGGTGGGGCCGCGCGCCGCCCTCGGAGACCTTGGCCGCGATCGTGTTCGCCCCCAGCGCGTAGTAGCCGGGCAAGGTCGCGACGAGGTGTGGGTCCGCGCCGATGATGACGTGGTCCCAGTCCGTTCCTGCGCTCCCAGACAGGTTGTCCATCCGCGCCTGCTCGCCCTCGGGCCAGTAGTAATACTGCGCCAGCGAGTGGCGAGAGTGGCTCCAGGTGTACTCCGTCGCGCTCGAACCAAGGCCGAGCAAGACTTGCTTGCTCGTGTAGATGTCCTCGGCGACCACGTTCACCGACAGGGAGACGTCCGCGTCGTCCGACAGGATGCTCTGGAGCTCGGCAGCGATCTGATCGGGGACGAAGGGCTCCCCTCCGCTCCCGATCGAGCGGCTGGTGCCGATGATGAGGATGTTCAGGGTCCCGTCCCCGTTGACGTCCGGGTCGGCGAGCGGGACCACGCACGTGTTCGTGGCCGCGTCGCACTCGGCGTCGCCCGAGCAGTCGGAGGTCTCGAGGCAGCCGACGCACACGTCGCTCGGCTCATCGCATACAGGCGTGTCGCCCGAACATCCAGGCGCGCACGGCGTCGGCGTCACGTCCGGAGACGCGTCCGGCCCCGCGCCCGAGTCCGAGCCTGCGTCCGAGCCCGCGTCCTGGCCGCCGGTCGACAGGTCAGGTCCCATGTCTTCGGGCGAGGACGTCGCGTCTGCGCCCGCGTCGGCCGTGGGTTCGGGGGAAGGGGGAGTGGACTCCGGCGCCGAGCTTCCGCACGCGCCCAACACGAAAGCTCCCGCCACGACACAAATCTTTGGCCACGAACCCATGACACCACCTCTCCAATGAACCACCATCTGGCCCGAGGTTACTCCAAGGGCATTGGGCTTGAAAGGAGCGGTATCGATGGCATGAGGCGCCTGGACTGAGGCTCAGAGGTCGACGCCGTACAGGGTCACGAGCTTCTTGGCCTTCCTGTTCTTGTAGCTCGCGAGCGGCCAGCCGTAGGAGGGCTGCTTCTTGTGAGCCTCGGCGGCGGTGGCGAAGTACACGAGGAGGTGGCCCTTCTTGATGTTCTTGGCGACCCACGCGGGCACCTGGATCGGCTCGGGGTCGACCTTGACGTTCTCGTAGCCCACCGTCTTGCAGGAGTACTCGGGGACGAGGCGGCCATCGTCGGCGATGCGGTCGATGCGCCCGGTCTCCTTGCAGTCGCGGATGGCGCTCTTGTAGCTCTCTCGCTTGAAGGTGATCTCGACGCGCCCTCCGTCGGCCTTGCCGATCTTCTGAACGACGGCCTGCTTGGCGTGGTAGGTCCGGGGCTGCTTGCCCTTCGTCCGCTTCATGACCTGGGCCATGTTGAGCTTGGCGTAGCGGAAGTTGGCCGAGTACACGGGGAGCCGAGGGCGCCGGATCGGGCTGGCGTAGAGGCCGATGAGGTCGAGCTGGACGAAGCCGTCGGAGGCGCCGCCGCGCTTGCCCCCGAACGACGACTTCTTGGCCTTGGGCGGGTTCTGTCGGTAGTCGTTGTAGGCGTCGAACATGGCCTTGTATGCGGCGCTCATCGGCCCGCGCTGGCTGTCCGTCTTGGAGTAGTAGAGATCCTCGAACATCTTGGCGAGCGCGGGCACGTTGGACGTGTCGCTCGCGCCGCACATCGACAGCGCCTGGAGGATCAACGAGCCCTCGTAGTCGTCGAACGTGACGTCCTCGTAGTGCTTGAATTTCCTGGCCTTGTGCCGGGCCTTGACCCACGGCGTGAGCTTCTCGTATGCGGCCTCGGCGCACCCGCTGACGGACTCCTCTCGGAGGAGCTTGTCCTCGAGGGCGAGGACGAGCTCGAGCTCGTCCTCGCCGCCCCTGGCGCTGTCTCTTATACACATCTGACGCT
>CAJXPN010000207.1 GCA_913058025.1 uncultured Myxococcales bacterium
CGAGATTTCTGCCTGTCTCGTGGGCTCGGAGATGTGTATAAGAGACAGCCCTTAGGGGGACCTTCCCGTTGACGGCGCTGCTCGGGCAGTCGCTCTATGTGGACTCGGGCGCGATGGGGACCTACGAGCTCGTCGACGACGCGGGCGACGTCGCGACCGAGGGGCTCGTCGACTCGCTCCTGCTCGAGGTCCTGGGCCACTGGGGCTCGCTCTCGCAGACCGACGTCATCCCCATCTCGACGATGCCCGACCGGGCGCTCGAGGAGAAGCTGCTCTACTTCCTGTCGACCTCGGCCAAGGTCAACCTGAGGCCGATGCAGGAGATCGAGCAGTCGGTGGACGCGCGCACGCTCGCGTCCTTGCGCTCTGGGGACGCGCGCGGGGTCGGCGAGGCGCTGCGGGAGCAGTTCGGCTCGGACCGCCTCATCGTGGTGTACCTGGACGAGGTCGACGCGGTGCAGTCGATCACGCTGCTGGAGCTGCGGGCGCAGGTCTTCGACGGGGCGAAGGCGCCGCGGCGCGTCTCATTGCTGGGCCACGCGCGCGACCGCTCCGGCCAACAGCGCGCGCTCGAGTTCTTCCTGCTCGCGTGCTTCGGCGTGGGCGTGGGCGCGGCGATGTGGCTGGTGCGCCACAGGCTCGAGCCGGGCGAGTCGTTGCTGTTCTCGACGATCGGATTCCTGGGCGGCGTGCTGCTGCCCAACGGCCTGATGACGCTGGGCGGCGGGATCGAGCCCAACGGCGCCGAGCTCGCGCAGCTCTCGTTCTGGTGGCCCATCGGCGCGGGCGCGCTCGTGATCGTGGGCGTCCCGCTGTTGTTCACGACGCTGCTGCGGCGCGTCGGCACGGGCTCCCAGGTGCTGCGCCGCGTGACCGAGCAGATGCCCGCGATCTCACTGGCCGTGGGCGCGGGGGCCGCAGGATACCTGGGGCGCTCGCCCATCGTGTACGACCCGTCGCACGGCTGGATCGTGGCGCTGTCGGGGCTCGCGGGCGCGATGGGCGCGGCGCGCATGGTCGCGCTCGTGCGCGCCAGGGACGTCACGGACTGGCGGGCGCTCGGGCTCGGGGTCTTCTCGATCGCGACCTTCGGGCTCGCGTTCTTCGCGGAGTGGGCGCCGGGCGCGGCGGCCGCGGGCGTGACGTCGTTCGCGGCGGCGTCGCTGGCGGGCCGCAGGCGCGAGCTCGAGGCCAACGGACTGCTCCCCGGCGGCCTCGACCCCGAGGCCAACGACACGCTCGAGGACAACGAGCTCGATCAGATCGTCCACCTCGCGCGCCACCCACCCTACCAGGGGTTCACGCCGTTCGAGCGCGCCCAGGAGGCGCTCGCGGGCTCGAACCAGCGCGTCCGGTGGGTCTACCTGAACGGCCAGCGCGGCTCGGGCAAGACCTCGACCGCGCGCGCGATCGTCCAGGCGCTCGAGGGCAAGCGCTCGCTGCTCGAGGGCGCGTGCTCACCGCCGGACGCCGGCGAGGGCGAGGGCGTGAAGCCGTTCGAGGTCTTCGCGCGCGCGCTCCACCACACGGGCGCGCTGGCGCTCGACGAGCCCGAGGACGACATCTTCTCGAGCCTCGAGGGCACGGTCATCGACGCGATCCCGGTGGTCTCGATGCTCCTGCCGTCGGGCGAGGACAACGAGAGCTCGGTGTCGGACCGCGGCGAGCTCTTCACCCGCGTGGTGCGTGAGCTGACCAAGCAGACGCGCCGCGGCAAGCGGCCCGTGATCGTCTGGCTCGACGACGTGCAGTGGATGGACGACGCGTCCCAGGAGCTCCTCGCGCACCTCATGGACGTGTTCCCCGAGGACGCCGCGCACCCGATCGCGTTCGTGCTGGGAGGGCGCGCCCAGCCCCAGTGGGAGGACGAGTTCCCCAGGCACTCCGAGTTCATGGCCGCGCGCGAGATCTGCGTGGAGCTCGGGCAGGAGGAGCGCCTGGACCTGCTGCGCGTCTCGCTCGGGTTCGACGAGCGCTCGGCGGCGCTGCTCGACGACGCCGTCACCGACCAGGAGGGCAAGTCCAACCTGGCGTGGCTGCTCACGCTCGTGGAGGCGGTCGCGCGCTCGGGCCAGATCGTGTTCGACGAGCGCGACGGCTTCTTCAAGGTCACCGTCCAGAGCTCCGACGAGCTCCCGATCCCCGAGAACTTCAAGCGCATCATCGGCGACTCGTACGAGGCCCTCGAGGTCTCCGAGCGCGACCTGCTGCGCGCCGCGGCGTGCCTGGGCTACTCGTTCTCCGTGGAGGTGCTCGCGCGCGTGCTCGAGCACCGCCGCCTCGACGTCATCGCCGCGCTCGAGGGCGTGGGCGAGCAGACCGCGCTTGTCGAGGACGACATGGCCGTGGACGACATGTTCCGGTTCGTCTCGACGCAGCGCTACGTCGCGCTTCGCGAGCACCTCGACATCCGCGAGGTCACGCCCCAGGCCCACCAGTCGCAGCTCCTGCGCGACCTCCACTGGCAGATCGCGCAGGTCCTCGAGATCCAGCTCTCCGACCACCAGTCCAACGTGACCGACGTCGCGCGGCACTACTACGCCGCGGGCCGGCGCGACCTGCGCGCCGCGGCCCGCTACTGCCGCGCCGCGGCGCGCTCGGCGCGCGACGTCTTCGCCTTCGAGGGCTCCGAGTTCCAGCTCCGGCGCGCCCAGAACACCGCCGAGCTGCTGCTCTCGATGACCCACCGCGAGTCCGAGCGCGCCGAGCTCGCCGCCGAGCTCGGCGAGATCGAGCGCGAGCTCGAGGTCCTCCCCTACGACTCCGCGCACATCCTGGGCGTGGCCGACCAGCGCGACTGGGCCGCCGACGACGCCGTCGCGCGCCTGGCGACCTGGCGCGAGGGCAACGCGCCGATGCCCCGGCCCGACCTGCTCGTCCTCATGGCGCGCGCCTGCTACGACGCGCGGCGCTTCGACGACGCCGTCCGCGTGGCCGAGGCGCTCATCGAGCTGGGCGACCCGGACGCGCCCGACGACGACCTGCCCCACGACCACCTCATCGGCCACATCGAGGGCCTCCACTTCAAGGGCCTGAGCCTGAGCCCCGGCGAGGCCCAAGAGCGGCTGCTCTGGCTCGAGCGCGCGCGCGCCGAGGTCGCCAACCTGGACGACGAGTCCACCGCGCACCGCGCGCTCGAGGCGCGCGTCTACAACTCCCTGGCCGAGCAGCTCTCGCAGAAGGCGACCTACGACTTCGCCGCCGCCGAGTCCTGGTTCGAGCGCTCGGTCTCGCTCAAGCGCGACCTCGACCCGCCCGACAAGCCTGGCCTGGCGCGCTCGCACGGCGGCCTGGGCCGCCTCCACCTGTTCGCCGCGCGCGAGACCGAGGGCGACCGCCGCGAGACGCTCATCATCTCGGCGCGCGGGCACTTCGAGGAGGACGTCCGCCTGTGCAGGGAGTACGGCGACGTCGCCGGCGAGTGCCAGATGCACTCGCACCTGGGCGAGTGCGCGCTGATGGGTGAGGAGTTCGGGGAGGCCGCGGCCGCCTACGAGCGCTCGCTCGCGCTCGCGCACACCGGGATCTCGAAGGGGTTCGCCCTCGCGGGCCTGCTGCGCGCGCTCGACGCCGAGGGCGACGCCGAGGGGCTCGCGGACGCGGCCGCGCGCGCGGCCACGCTCGCGCTGGAGACCTCGCTGCCACCCTTCCTCGCGCCGATCCTCGCGGGCGCGCTCGAGCTCGACGGCGTGGACCCGGACCAGGGACGCGTCGCCGAAGCGCTCGAGGCGCTCCGCGGGTGACCTCCAGCGCATCCTTCTTCACGCGAGCCGACGCGAATTCACGCGAATTCACACGACGCGGCCCCCAGCCGCGCCTACGTTGACGCGTCACGGCCACGTGAAGCGCGTGGCCGTGAGCGACACCCCCTCGAACGGAGCGCCGAACACATGTCTCGTAAGATCCTGCCCGAAGACCGAATCCACCCCACCGCCGCCACGATAGTCGCTGGCAAATCGAGCGCCATCATCGACGAGATCGAGGGCGCGATGACCAAGCACGACGTCGTGGTCGTGGGTATGGCGCAGAACCCTCACGTGAAGAAGGCCAAGCGCGCGCTCGCCGCGAAGGGCGCGCCGTTCCACTACCTCAAGTACGGCAGCTACCTGTCCGACTGGCGCCCTCGCCTCGAGATCAAGATGTGGACCGGCTGGCCCACGTTCCCCATCGTCTTCGTCAAGGGCACGCTCGTCGGCGGCGCCTCCGACGTCATCGCGCTCATCGAGTCGGGCGAGCTCGACACGATGCTCGCGGACGGTTGAGCTTCAGGGCGCGGCGCAGCGCGCCAGCGGCTCGAGCTTCGAGGGCGCCACCGGGATCACGCGCGACCTCGTCTTCCCCGCGTGCGCCCTCGTGTTCAGCCGCCAGCGCCTCGCGTCGATCGGCGCGATGGTCGTCTCGCTGCCCGACATCGTCGTGTCGTCGTCGATGTCGGTGAAGCTGCCCTCGATCCGACGCGTGACCGCCAGCGCGGGGGTCCACCGCGTCCGCTCACCCACCATGGACGACGTCAAGAACACCTCGACCTCTCTGGACGACGAGCCCCCCTCACAGCACGCGGGCTCCCCCTCGTAGAACGTCCCATAGGTTGCGCTGTCGCTCACCTCGTAGCGGAAGCTCGCCACGAAGGGCCCCGGGTAGAACACGTGGCGGAGCGAGTCGTCGATCAGGCGCGCGTCGCTCGACGACGTGATCCCCTCGAGGCTGGCGTAGTTCTCCTCGAGGACGTCGAAGCGCCACGCGTCGTCCACGCGCTGCGCCAGCAACAACACACCCTCGTAGCCCCCGCGTGACACGCTGACGAGCCGCATAGAACCCTCGGGGGTTTGGAGCTCGGAGACGCCCAGACGGTACTCCTGAGCGCACGCGCCAAGGTGCGCCTTCAACACGACGTCGAGGTCTTCGCGACCCAGATCGTGGGCCCAGGCCTCCTCGCGCTCCGCCCACACCTCGCACTCGCTCCTGTCACGGCGCGCGTTGCACACGGGCTCGCCAGTCATGAAGGTCGCGCTCTCGGCGTCGTAGAAGCAGCTCACCGGGTCGCTCTCGCACGCGCTCAGTTGGCTGCCAGACCACGCGTCCAGCGTGGCCATGTGCTCGAACGACGAGGTGCCCGGCCCCTGCGTCACGCGGACCACGTCCGCCACGCGCGCGCCATCGCGCGTCGTGGAGCCGAACACGCCGACGAACCCACCAGGGTACTCATGGAAGCGGAGCCCACGCGTCACGGACTCGTGGTCCGGGGGGAGCCCCTGGCACGCCGCGAGCAAGCGCTGGGCGCGCGCCGCGGGCGCCTCTCCTGACACCGCGACCTCCCCCCAGGCCCTCGAGCGCTCGCTCCAGAGAGCACGCCGGCGCTCCTCGCGCGTCCCCTCCGCGTCGACGACGCACCCTGGGACCACGCACCCGCCCGCCTCGGCGTCGAACCGACACGCCAACCCCTCGGCCCGGCACGCGTCGATCTTCATGCAGTCGGCGTCCGAGGCCGCCTCACACCAGAGCTGGTCGCCCTCACGCTGGGCCGGCGAGCAGTGCCCGGCGGAGGCACACCACCCGTCCGCCTCGCACTGCTCGCGCCGCGCAGGCGCGCACCCGAGCCGCGTCGACTCACCGCGCCCGAGCGGATCGAGCATGAGTGACCCGCTGGCGCACCTGCTCGACTCCTGCGCGAGCAGCTCGGACACCCCGCCACACGAACCGCTCGACTCGATCATTTCCCTGATGTCCGCGCACGTCAGCGCCTCGACGCTGTACGGGTAGAGCGCGTGGACGCTCGCGTCCCGCTCCGAGCTGCCGTCGCGCCTGACCACCGCGCCCGACTCGCTGGTGAACCTCAGCCCGCGCCGCGCGGCCCAGTCGAGCGAGGCGGCTCGCGCCCCGGGCTGCCCCTCGCACCATCGCGGGAACGACCTGAGCACCCACGCCCCCTTGGAGCGCCACTGGTCGATCCCACATGCGTCCTCTCCCTCGACGACGCGTTCGCCTGAGGTCTCCTCAGGGGCGCGCGTTCCAGGCGCCGCGGCGGAGCACGCCGTCGAGGCGGTGACGAGGAGCATGAGGAGACTTCGGAGCCACATGATTCAGACCGTGCGTGAGGACGCTGAGCCATGTGGTAGGTCGGGCGCGCGCGGTGGTATTCCTCGGGGCGAGCGCTCGGACACACCGACACAGGGACGTCAGAGCGCCGCGTAGCTCCCCTTGAACGTGTCGCAGTCGCCCGGGTCGCCCGTCTTCATGCCGACCTTGAACCACTTGATGCGCTGCGCGCTCGTGCCGTGGGTGAAGCTCTCGGGCACCGCGCGCCCCTGCCCGCGCTTCTGGAGCGTGTCGTCGCCGATGGCGTTCGCCGCGTCCAGGCCCTCCTTGATGTCGCCCGACTCGAGCGCGTCCCGGCCCTCCTCGGCGTGGAACGCCCAGACGCCCGAGTAGCAGTCGGCCTGGAGCTCGAGGCGCACGGAGAGCTCGTTGGCCTTCTCCTTGGAGACGCCCTGCTTCTGCCGGTGGACGTCCGTGGACGTGCCGAGCAGGTTCTGGACGTGGTGCCCGATCTCGTGGGCCACGACGTACGCCTGCGCGAAGTCGCCGGGGGCTCCGAACTTCTTGTCCAGCTCCCCGAAGAACGTCAGGTCCAGGTACGCCTTCTTGTCGGCGGGGCAGTAGAACGGGCCGACGGCCGCGGTCTGGTAGCCGCACGCCGAGTCGACGGCCTCGTCGAAGAGCACGAGCTTGGGCTCCTCGTACGTCTTGCCCATCTTCTCGAAGAGCCCGTTCCACGTGACCTCGGTGTCCTTGAGGACGGCCGAGACCAGCTTCGCGGTCTTCTCCTGCGCGGGGTCCGGCTTGCCCGTCCCCTCGCCGGCCTTGCCCTCGCCGCCCTCGCTCGAGGTCGCCGACGCGCCGCCGTTGCGCACGGAGTTGACCGTGTTCGCGACCTTCATCCCGTCCTTGGCGTCTCCACCCATGACCACGTAGACGATCACGATCACGACGGTCAGGATGCCGCCGCCGCCCGCGGCCTTGCCTACACCGCTCGCGCGCTGGCCTCGGCGATCCTCCACGTTGGCGCTCTGGTAGTCGTCGTCGAACTTCATCTCGAATGCTCCGTTCTTCTCTCGCGGCCCGCTTCAGTGTGGGCCGGGAGGCGCAAAGGTGCCGCGCGCGCCGCCTACGGTCAAGCCACGCTGGCGACGCACCGCGTCTGCATACTATTATACCCGCGGACAGATCCCCCGACCGTCTGAAGGAGCCCTCATGGGTCTGTCTCTTATACACATCTGACGCTGCCGACGATCTACTCTGTGTAGAT
>CAJXPN010000208.1 GCA_913058025.1 uncultured Myxococcales bacterium
CGAGATTTCTGCCTGTCTCGTGGGCTCGGAGATGTGTATAAGAGACAGGAGCGAGCGGTAGGTCAGGCAGATGACCGGCAGCACGAGGTGCCACGTGATCCTCTTGAGCTGACCCCACGCGGTGAGATCGCTCGACATCGTGTCGCCGAACCCTTCTGTGGGGAAGATCGAGAAAGGCTCACCGATGGTGAACAGCTCGAGCAGCACCACGGCCACGAAGAAGCTCGGGAGGCTGTAGAGCATGAACAGCGCCACGGTCACGGCGTTGTCCGCGGGCGTGTGCTGTCGGTATGCCGACCAGACGCCCAGGGGCACCGAGATGAGGTACGCGAGCAGGATCGAGATCAGGCTCAGCGAGATCGAGTACTTGAGCTTGTCGAGGATGGTGCCGAGCACGGGCTGCTTGTCGACGTGACTCACGCCGAAGTCGAAGCGCACGAGGTTGTACATGTACTTCGCGAAGCGCGTGTCGGTGAAGAAGATCGCCAACTTGTCGCCGCCGGAGTACGTGAACCTGGACTGGTACTTGTCGAACCAGGGGCCCCACTTCTCCGCGACGAGCGCGTCGATGGTGTTCATGTCTGCGTCGAGGGCGACGCCCCAGCGGCGGGTCATGTCGTTCTCGACCTTGATGCGCGAGTTCTCCTCGCGCTGCGCCTTGCTGATGTCGCGGCCGTACTCGTTGATGAGCTTACGGCGAGCGTTCTGGGCGAGCGTGTTCACGGCGACGCGTCGCACGTAGACGTCCTCTGAGTCACGCGCGAGCGCGACGAGACCGGGGATGGAGTACTCGCCGAGGTCCTCGAGCGTCTCCTGCGCCTCGATGACCTTGGCCGACGTCGGGCGGACGTCGGCGTCCAGGCAATTCGGGGTCTTCTCGCCCTTGGCGGGGCAGATCGGCTGTGAGAACCGGGACATGATCGAGACGTGCTCGAGGATGTCGGCGGAGCCCAGGCTGAACCTCGTGTTGAACAACACGGGCTTGTCGAAGTTGAACTGCTCTTTGAAGATCCTGTAGCTCTCTCGCGCCTCCATCGAGTCCGCCTGCTGCATTCCGGATTGACCGGCCTGGCTCTGTCCGGGTCGGCCCGGTGCCAGGTTGAGCACGATGAACGTGAGCAGCGCGATGAAGAAGAACGTCGGGATCATCAAGAAGATGCGCTTGATGATGTAGGTGGTCATCTTTGTTCAGGCCTCGGTCGGTGCGTGGGGTTCAGAGGTCGGGAGTCGCCCCGTCGAGCGCGCCACTGGGGCGCGAACTCGCGGGTCACGCGACCTCACTTTCCGGCGTCGCCTTCGATGTACCAGGGCATCGGGAAGACCTGCGGACGGATCTTCTGGATCTTGAAGTTGCCGATGCTGGGGCGGTAGGCGACGACCCCCTTGGGCGCGCGGAAGAAGGTGTAGGGCTGCTCCTCGTGGAGGATGGCGTGGAACTCACGCGTGAGCTCGAGGCGCTTCTTCTCGTCGAAGGTCTCACGAAGCGTCGTGATGATCTCGTCGGCGCGCGGGTTGCGGAAGCCGACGCGGTTGGAGCCCTTGGGGATGTCGGCCTGTGTGGAGTGCCAGAGCTGGTAGGGGTCGATGGCCCAGTCCAGTCCCCAGCCGCCGGTGAAGGCGTCGAAGCCCTTCTCGTTCATCTTCTTCTGCATCGTCGGCCAGTCGACCGGCGAGAAGTCCATCACCACGCCTATCGCGCGCAGGTCCTCCTTGAAGATCGACAGCGCCGCGTCCCACTCCGGCGAGCCGTCGTAGGAGGTCACGGTGAACTCGAACTTCGTCATCGCGCCGTCGATGACCTTGTCGCGGATGCCGTCGCCGTCGGTGTCGGTCCAGCCAGCCTCTGTGAGCAGGGCCTTGGCGCGCTCGATGTCGAAGGGCCAGGGCTTGACGTCGGGGTTGTTGGCGGGGTGACCCTTGACGAACGGGCCGGTCTGGAGCGTGCCCAGGCCGTAGTACACGTTCGTGATGATCTCCTCGCGCTTGAACGCGTGGGTGAGGGCTTGGCGCACGCGCTTGTCGGCGAACATCGGCTTGTCGGCGTTCCAGCCGATGTAGGAGTAGCCGAAGACGTCGTAGAGCGAGGTCTTGAGCTCGCCCTTGGCGAAGAGGGAGTCCTTGGAGTTCAGGACCTCCTTGGCGTACTGCGTCGCGGTCATGCCGGCGTAGTCGACGTCGCCCTTCTTGACGAGCCTGAGCGCGGTCTCGGGGTCCTTGACGATCTTGCCGGCGATGGTCTCGATCTTGGGGCGCTTGTGCCAGTAGTCGGGGTTGCGCTCGAGCTCGAGGGTCTTGCCCTTCTCGAACTTGACGAAGCGGTAGGCGCCGGTGCCGATGGGGTAGTTGTTCGCCCAGTGCTTGTTGAACTCGAGGCCGCGCGTGGCGTCGGGGATGTCGGAGCCGTCCGGGTTCTTGGTGAAGAGCCACTTGGGCATCGGGTACGACTCGAGCGTCACGTTGAAGGACTGACGCGTCTTCTTCTTCCAGACGATCTTGTAGGTGTAGTCGTCGAGGACTTCGACCTTGTCG
The DNA here is from genome assembly GCA_913058025.1 of uncultured Myxococcales bacterium. GTDB lineage: Bacteria > Myxococcota_A > Bradymonadia > Bradymonadales > Bradymonadaceae > CAJXPN01. The sequence continues at coordinate 2,530 of CAJXPN010000208.1, forward strand.
ATGTCGGCGTAGTAGTTGCGCGCGGCGCCGGACTCGACCTGAGGGTCGAGGACCATGTCGATGTAGAACTTGAAGTCGTGGGCGGTGAGCTCGTGGGGCTCACGAAGCCAGTCGTACTTGGCGTCGGCGATGTCGGGGAGCGCGGGGGTCTGCCACATCACGCCCTTGCGGATGTGGATGGTGTACTCGGTGTAGTCGCTGTTGACCGTGACCTTGTGCGCGAGCTCCGGGACGAAGTTGTTCGGGTTCTCGAAGTCGCGTCGCGCCACCGAGTTGTGCATCAGGTGCTGGATGTTGCGCACGTCCACGCTGTTCTCGAGCAGCCAGTTGAACCCCTTGGGGTCCGACGAGATGATCCGCTTGAGCGTCCCGCCGTCGGTGCCCGTCGACGAGACGTACTCGTCTGTAGGCCGCGCGAGGATGTTCGCCGGGTCGTCGAAGCTCGCGTCGTAGGTGTCTCCCGACGCCACGTTGCCGGAGTTGTTCCCGCCCATGGACCCACTCACGGCAACGCCGCTCTTGAGCTGATCGACGATCTTCGCCTGCGCGAGCGTCAGGTTCTTGAGCTCGCGCTGGACCTCGATGACCTTGCCCTCCGTGGAGGTGAGCTGCCAGGTCTGGAAGACCGTCGTGGCGGCGAGCACGGCGAGGCACACGATGAGTATGGTGGTCGCGTTCTGAGTTCTGGGCATGGGGAAGTTCGCCTCGAAGCACGTGGGGGCGTCCTTGTGGTCAAGGCGCCCCGCGCACGTGGTCTTGTGGTATTCGGCGCGATGGGCGCCCGGGGGCGCCGTTCGCAGTGTTACAACTGCGGCGTACCCTACCGATGATGCGGTCAGAGTGTCAACCACGCGACGGGCGCCCCTTTGGGGTGTCTGTATGGTTGGTCATCTTGTTGTTTTTGTTTGTTTTTGTGTTGTTTTTTGGGGCGGTTTGAAGTCGATTTTGACGCGGCGGTGAGCTCTCGGTCAGGCTCGGTTGTCCGTGACCTCATACCTGCCGTCGTGTTGGGGAAGGTGTCCTTGGCGCGCCCGACAAGGGAAGAGGGAGGCGCGCCAACGTTGGCGCGTCTCCCTCTTTGGTCTCAAACGTGAACGAAGCGCGGACACGCTCGTCCGCCTTGGGCTCGGCTCAGCCTTCCTCGGGCTTGGTCTCGAGGGCGCGGCCGGCGAGCGCGAGGTGGAGCTCGGAGAGCTGGTCGGCGTCGACGATGCTCGGGGCCTTGCACATGCGGTCGGAGGCGGACTGCGTCTTGGGGAACGCGATGACGTCCCTGAGGCTCTTGGCGCCGGTGAGGAGCATGATGAGGCGGTCCATGCCGAAGGCGATGCCGCCGTGGGGCGGGGTGCCGAAGGTGAGCGCGTCGAGCAGGAAGCCGAACTTCTCGCGGGCCTCCTCCTGGGTCAGCCCGAGCTGCTCGAACACCGACCACTGGACGTCCTGCTTGTGGATACGGATGGAGCCGCCGGCGACCTCGTTGCCGTTGAGGACGAGGTCGTAGGCCTGGGCGCGCACGCCGAGCGGGTCGGTCTTGACCTTGTCGTAGTCCGCGGCGCGCGGCGACGTGAACGGGTGGTGCATCGCGTGGTAGCGCTCCTCCTCCTCGTCGTAGTCGAACATCGGGAAGTCGATGATCCAGCAGAACGCGAACGCGTCCTCGTCGATGAGGCCGAGGTCGGCGCCGATCTGCTTGCGGAGGTTGCCGAGCGCGGCGCACGCGACCGACTCCTTGTCGGCCACGAACAGGAGCAGGTCGCCCGACTCTGCGCCCATCTCCGAGGCGATTGCGACGCGCTCGTCGTCGCCGATGAACTTCGAGATGCCGCCGGTCCAGCCGTCGTCGCCGACCTTGGCCCACGCGAGGCCCTTGGCCCCATAGATCCTTGCCTTGGCCTCGAGCCCGTCGATGCCCTTACGTGAGAACTTCGAGGCGCCGCCGGGGACGCGGATGCCGCGCACGACGTTTCCGGCCTCGATGGTGCTCGCGAAGACCTTGAACCCGGAGGTCTCGACGATCGACGAGACGTCCACGAGCTCGAGGCCGAAGCGCACGTCGGGGTTGTCCACGCCGTAGCGGCGCATCGCCTCGTCGTAGGACATGCGCTGGAAGGGCGCGCTCATCTCGATCCCCATCAGGCCGCTGAAGATCGAGGTGACCATGCCCTCACACACGGAGATGACGTCGTCGACGGTGACGAACGAGAGCTCCATGTCGATCTGTGTGAACTCGGGCTGGCGGTCGGCGCGCAGGTCCTCGTCGCGGAAGCAGCGCACGATCTGGAAGTAGCGGTCGTAGCCGCCGATCATGAGCAGCTGCTTGAAGATCTGGGGTGACTGGGGCAGCGCGAAGAAGCGACCCGGGTTCACGCGGGAGGGCACGAGGTAGTCGCGCGCGCCTTCCGGTGTGGACTTGGTGAGGTACGGCGTCTCGATCTCGAGGAATCCGTTGTCCGTGAGGTAGTTCCTCACGATCTGGTTGACCTTGGAGCGAGCGATGAGCGTCTTCTGGAGCGAGGCGCGCCGCAGGTCGAGGTAGCGGTGCTCCAGGCGGAACATCTCGCCGGCTTCGGTCTCGTCGCGGATGGGGAACGGCGGGACTGCGGACTTCGAGAAGACCTCGACGGTGTCGGCGAGCAGCTCGACGGCGCCGGTGGGCATGTCGTCGTTGGTGTGCTCGCCGCGTGAGCCGAGCGTGCCCTGGATGGCGATGCACCACTCGGCGCGCAGCGTCTTCGAGAGGTCGTAGCTGGCCTCGTCGATGTGGGGCTCGAAGCGGACCTGGATGAGGCCGGTGCGGTCACGGAGGGTCACGAAGACCATCGCGCCGAGGTCGCGCGTGTCATCGACCCAGCCGAAGACGGTCACGCGCTCGCCGATGTGGTCGGCGCGCAGGTCGCCGCACATGTGCGAGCGCTTGTTCGTTTCGAGGAAGTTCTTCGGGGTCGTCTCAACAGCCACGTGTGCCTCGCTTCCGGTGCATTCTTGGGTGATTCGTGCGCGAAATGGCGCGATCGGCGCGCACTTCACCACAGGGCTCGAAGGGGTGTCAATACGGTGACGTCGCGGGCGTGATTCGGCGCTCCGTCCGAGTGAGGTTTGACGTGCGCGTCGGGCGCTCGTGTATAAGGTGTCGGCGACTGGCGAACTGCAAGAGGAGGTCGAGGTGGAGCTGTATCTGGTGCGTCACGCGGAGAGTGAGCTGAACGTGGACCGGCGGTTCGTGGGCGGGCGGAGTTCGTGGTGCGAGTTGACCCAACGGGGGAGGTCACAGGCCGCGGAGCTCGGGCGCCTCTGGATCGCGGACCAGGAGAAGGTCGACCTCATCGCCGTGTCCACGGCGGTGCGCGCGCAGCAGACCGCGCGGTTGGCGTTCGAGGCGGCGGGGGTGCCGCTCTCGAGGCTCGAGTTCTGGCGTGAGCTCGAGGAGGCTCGCTATGGGGACTGGGAGGGCGCGCCGCGCGAAGAGGTCTACGCGGCCGATGTGATCAGGGCCTACCGAGAGGGGGCGTGGACGTTCCGACCGCCCGGTGGCGAGACGCTCGAGGAGGCGGCAGGGCGTCTGTCGCGCTGGGTGACGCAGGTCGCCGAGCCGTCGGGGGCCGAGCGCGTGGTCGTGGTGTCGCATGGGATGATGATCCGCTGCGCGCTCGTGGCGTTGGTGGGGAGGGGGCAGGAGACGGTGCTCGACTACGGGGTCCCGAACACGAGCGTGACGCACCTGCGCGGGGGCGCGGGGGCGTGGGAGTTGGTAGGTGATGTCCCGTACGTCGCGCACCTCGCCGATGTGGGCCGACTGAGCGGCGCGTTGCGTGAGGGTGCGATGCGCGGGGTCGAGCAAACGGAAGGGTGACTTGAGCGGGCGTCTGGCGCGCCTACGGTTGTGAGGTCAGCGGTCCGCGTGCGCGGGTCGCGGTTGATTCCAGGAGACGACGGGATGCGTACGAGCATGGTGGCGGCGTGGTGTGTGTGTGGTGCGGTGGTGTGGTCGGGTTGTCAGGACAACCTGTACGTGCTCCCCGATCCGCCGGCCGAATCGGAGCGCCGCGCGGTGAGCCTGATCCCAGGAGAGGATCAGCGGCTGCGAGAGAAGGACTACATCGACGCGAGGGCGGCGGCGCTGAAGCTGTATCAGCTCCTGTCGACGAAGCGGTTCGAGGAGGCCATCGGCGCGATGAGCCAGGAGACGAAGGACTTCCTCGTCTTCGTGTCTCCCGGTGAGCGGAGCGCGCTGACCACGCTCGAGGAGGGGAAGATGAAGTTCCCCGACGGCAAGATCATCTCGGTGGACCCCGTCGAGGTGCTCCTGTCTGCGGACATGTCCGACCTGAAGGACGAGGTCGCGGGTGAGGAGGAGCAAGAGGGGACGCGGCGCAAGGAGATCTGGGCGATGCGAGACGGCAAGAAGCCTCGCAAGATCGTGATGATCAAGGAGGGCGGCAAGTGGGTGCTTCACCGAACGAACGTGAAGGTGGAGGACCTGTGAGCCAGGACGCCGAGGACGCGGTATTCGAGGAGATCGAAGGGAGTGAGGGCGCGGTCGCGGCGCCGCGGCGTGCGCTCGTTCACACGCCGCGTGTGCGTCGAAGGGGGCGCAAGGTCGACATCGTCGGGATGCGTGAGGTGGACTCCGGTCCGGCGTACGTGTTCTGGGCGGGGCTCGTGATCCTGTTGGGGGGGGTCTCGACGCTCTACGTGAAGGGTTCGTCGGGTTTTCACTCGATGACGGACCTGTCTCTTATACACATCTGACGCTGCCGA
>CAJXPN010000209.1 GCA_913058025.1 uncultured Myxococcales bacterium
CACAGAGTAGATCGTCGGCAGCGTCAGATGTGTATAAGAGACAGGTTCGAGCATGGCCTCCCTCGCCTGGTCGGAGATGGCGTAGTTGAGGATCATGTAGTCGCCTTGCATGAGCGAGCGAGGGTCGACGGGGGCGAGCTCGAGGAGGACGACCCGGTCGTCGGAGAGCAGGCGCTCCTTGGCCGCGATCTGGAGGTTGAAGACCGCGAAGACGAGCGCGCTCGAGATGGCGAGCGCGATGACGTGGCGTCTGTCGGTGGTCATGTCGCCTCCGCGGCGTCGAGGGTGGAGCGCATCCAGGGCCGCGCTCGGATGACGGCCCGGAGGGCGAAGAAGAAGGCGGACGTGGTCATGAGCGCGACCGACTTGGCGAGCAGGCTCACGTCGAGCCAGTAGTAGTAGTGGGAGAGGAAGGGGAGGAGCGACGCGGTGCCGATCGCGATGAGGGCTCTCCTGTGGCTGGAGGCGCCCAGGAGCATCGTGAGGAGCGCGGCGAGCAGGCCGGTGTTGGTGAGGAGCGCGAGGAAGGCGACCGCGCCGGAGGCCCAGATCAGGGGCTCCTTCTGGGCGTCACCCCTGGTCCAGGCGCGCGCGACGAGGATGAGCATGGGGAGCACGAGGAGCGCGCGCAAGACGGCGGGGTGCACGGTCGAGCCGTCGAACATCGAGATCGAGACGCACACGAGCGCGACGCAGGCGGAGGCGTAGCCGAGCGGCTCGAGCGTCCGCTCGAGCGCGGGCGAGACTCCGACGCGTCCGAGCACCAGCGCGCTCGAGAGCGACGCGGCGGCGAAGACGACGTAGGCGGGGACGTCCTGGGCGCCCGGGCTGACGTTGAGCGCGATGAGCGCGGCGCCCGCGATGTAGGCCGCGCACGTGGCGATGAAGCGCATGAGGCGGTCGGGGTCGAGCGGGTAGAGGATGGCGCACAGCGCGATGCACGCGAGCGCCACGAGGGAGGGTGACTCGCTCATGGCGCCCAGGCTCACGAGGATGAGGCCCACGCCCGTCAGGCGCGCGGAGATGAGCGCCTGGGCGAGCGGGGACGTGCCCGAGAACTGCGTGCGGCGCATGAAGAGGGCGCTGGCGAGCAGGGCCGCGCCGCCCGCCGCCGAGATCCCCCACGAGGCCTCCATGCCCAGGCAGACGATGAACGAGATGAAGAAGAGGCTGGCGAACAGCCCGCCGACGCCGCTGATGATCTGCATGTAGATGGGGGTGTGCTCGACGCCCTCGAGGGCGACCTCGACGCCCTCGAGGTCCTCGTGGGCGATGAGCCCGTGGGAGACGAGCTCGTCGAGGGTGACGTGTTCATGACCCATGTGGGAACTCCTCTTCCAGCCGCTCGAGCATGTTGAGGTGCCGCAGCCCCGCGACGAGCAGGCTGAAGGCGACGACCAGGTAGAACCCAACGAGGAAGATGATGCCGATGTCGAAGCTGTCGGTGGTGATCCTGAGCAGGATGGAGAGGCCAGCGGCGATGGCGCCGCAGCCGACGATGGCGATGGAGGGGACGTCGCGGTCGTGGTGCCACACCCACCATGAGATGGCCGCGGCCGAGGCAGGGTAGAAGACGAGCCCGAGGAACGACGTGAACGAGACGTCTGCCTCGATGGCGTCGAAGGCGAACATGCCGACGCTCTGGAGCGTGGCGGCGGCGACGAGGATCGTGCGCCCCCACATTGGGCGTAGCCAGGCGACGTTCCTGCGCTCGATGAGCAGGTCGCGCGCGGCGATGAGCGCGAGCAGGAGCGTGGTGAGCGCGGCGGAGACCCACTCGGGCCTCAGGTCGTGGATGGGGTGCAGGTGTTGGGTCCAGAGGAGCCAGCAGCCGGCCTGGACGAGCGTGATCCAGAGGACCCACTGGCTCTGGGTCCTCGAGAGGATCACCCAGGGTGTGATGAGCGCGGCCCAGGCGACGAAGAGCTGCCAGGCGTCGGCGCCCGTCTGGTAGATCTGTCCGAACGTGGCGAAGAACACGCCGACGAAGACGGAGGCGCAGAAGAGGCCGATCTGTGAGGCGAGCGTGGCGCGTGTGCGCGCGAGGATGGCGGTGGCGAGCGCGGCGAGCAGGAGCCCCTGTATCAGGCCGAGCTTGCCGAACCGGTGCATGTCGGCCCAGTTGTAGGCGAAGAAGAACACGACTCCAGAGAGGCCGGTACCCGCCGAGAGCAGGAGCAGGAGGAGGTCGACGCCGCGCGCCAGGCGCGATGGCGTGATGGGCGGCGCCGAGACGAGCGCGCCGGCGGCTGGAGGGAGGACGCCCATGTCGATGAGCGCGTCGACGTCGCGTGCGTCCAGGCGGGTCGATGCGTGAGGGTGTTCCACACGAGGCTCCTTGCCGAGGTTCGAGTGGGACGAGTCTAGCAGCCGGCCTGGGTGGTGTCAGCGTGAGGGGAGGACCTCGTCGCCGATGTAGATGATCTGGTCGTTGAGGACGATGGGGAGCTCGCGGTCGGGGTTGAGGATGACCTCGCCGGCGCGCACGATCCCGATGAGCAGGATCTTGTAGTTGATCTGGAGCTCGTCCTGGAGGTCGTCGAAGGGGAGGGTCTTGCCCTGGATGATCCCGACGGGGATGTGCGACGTGTAGATGTTGTCGCGGGCGGTGAGCAGGAGGATGTTGAGGACGGGTGAGACGCCCGGGTTGACGGCGGTGTGTGCGAGGAGGGAGTTGCCCACGAGCGCGGTGGCGAGGACCTCGTCGGCGCCGGCGGTGGTCGCGTGGGGGACGTTCTCCGGGTAGAGGATCTCGACGCAGATGTGGAGCGGGACGCGGCGCTCGAGGGTGAACTGTCGCTCGAGCGAGCGGATGGTGAAGATGGTCAGGACGGTGGCGGCGTCGCGGGTGCCTGCGCGGTTGGCCGAGCCCGAGTCGGCGACGACGACGACGGTGCGCGCCCAGGGGAGGCGGACCTTCTCGTACTCCTCCTCCTTGGTGAAGTCACCGTGGACGAAGAGGTAGCGTGGATCGAGGCCCTCGGGTCTGTTGATGGGGGCGAAGATGATCACGGTGGGGAGGTGGCCGTGGTACTCGTCCTCGAGCTGTCGCAGCAGCATGGGGACGCCGTCGTTCCAGCCGGCGATGATGATGTGGTCTGTGATGGAGGACATGCGGACTTGCTCCTGTCGAAGGGGCATGAGCTGGTCGACGAGCGTCGAGGAGATGACGCCGGCGAAGAGGGCGATGACGAAGAGGCCCGAGATCATGAGGACGGCGCCGATGACGCGGCCCCCGGTCGTGATCGGGAAGACGTCGCCGTAGCCCACGGTGGTGATCGTCACGAAGGACCACCAGAGCGCGTCGGCGGGTTCCTTGATCTTCGCGTTGTGGCCGTATTCGGCGAAGAAGAACATCGTGGCGTTGATGATGACGGACATGGCCACGAACGTGCCGGCGACGGCGAACAGCAGCGAGTTCGAGGCGAACGCGGCGAGCAGCGCGTTGATTGGCCCTGAGCGGAAGAGGCGCACCGAGCGGAAGAGGCGAAGCAGGCGCAGGACGCGCAAGGAGCGAAGGAAGGGGACGATGGGCAAGAGCGCGAGGAAGTCGATGAACCCCCAGGGGCTCAGGACGAAGCGCAGGCGCGAGATGACCCAGAAGCGCGCGAGCCCGAAGGCGTTGAGCTTGACGGCGGTGGGCCGCCAGTTGCGGATGACCCAGAGCCTTGCGAGGAACTCGAAGGCGAAGATGGTCAGGATGACGTTGTCGATGACGCGGAAGGTCTCGACGGTCTCGGGCGCGAGATCGGAGAAGGTCTCGACGAAGAGGAGGCCCACCGACGCGAGGATGAGGATGGTGATGAAGCTCAGGAAGGGGATGTAGAACGGGTCCTTCGGGTCGTTCAGAATGCCCCAGAGGAAGTCCCGCGTACGGTTCAGGAAGTGTGTGAGCTGGTTCACGTCTTGGTGTGGTCATGGGTGGGCGGGCGTGACGCGTTGGGCGTCTCGCGGCGCGTTCGGTGCGGATCCAGAAGATGCCATCATTGTCGCCGGCGCGCGACCCCGCTCGTTCGGTGACGGACATTCGCCTGGTGCGCCGGGGTTGGGCTATGGCGAGGGGCTTTGCGTTGGCGTGGTCGGCCACTGGTTCAGGGTATTCGTACAGCGCGTGGCGCGTGGGTTTCGAGGAGTGGTGTGACGAGATCGGTGTCGTCGGAGTGGTTCGACCGAGGGGCGCCTGATCAGAAGGAGTGACCGATACCCAGGAAGAAGTTGTCGATGCCCAGGAAGATGTTGGACTCGGCCTTGGCGAGGACCTCGGGGCGAGAGAAGCGCGGGTCGGCGGCGAGGTCGTCGAGCGTCCACGCGACGTCGAAGCGCACCGGGCCGATGGGGGTGACCCACCACATGCCGCCGCCGACGCCGTAGATGAGGTCGCCTGGGATCCGGGAGAAGCCGACGGTGCCGGCGCTGTTGGCCCCCGAGTCCAGCGCGAGCTGCTCCTCGTAGAAGGTGCCGGCGTCGAGGAAGGCGGCGAACCAGACGTCGCCGACGCCGAAGACGTTGCGTGCTATTCGCGCGCGCTGCTCGACGCTGGCCTCGAAGACGGAGATGGAGCCGATGGGGCCTGGGTTGTCCGGGTCGTCGGTGAAGAAGCCGAAGTAGCGCGAGCCGAAGGATCGCATCGAGCCGCTGCCGCCGGCGTTGATGCGGCTGGAGACGGGGACGCCGATCTGTGAGCCGGAGGGGTTGAGGTCGTAGATGGAGGTGATGCGGCCGCGAGCGGCGGAGACGAAGAGGGCGCCGCCGAGGTCGAATGGCAGGTAGCCCTCGAGGTTGATGCGGGGCCTGAAGTAGGAGGAGTCGCCGCCGAGCAGGTAGGAGCCCGCGCGCTGTAGGCCGAGCTCTACGCGGAAGCCGGAGGTCGGGTTGATGGGGTTGTCGCGCCGGTCGATGGTGAACCGGAGGTCGAGGAACTCGAGGAGCTGTGAGGGGGACTCCGTGTCGGCGTCGAGGCCGCGGTCGCGCAGCTCGTCCCGGAAGTCGTCCTCGACGTCCTGGTAGAGGAGGAACGAGGAGCCGTAGGAGATCTCGAGGGTGAAGAGGTCGAGGAAGGGGCGGCGCAGGCCGATGGAGCCGGTGGGCTCGAGCGAGACGAAGCGCTCCTGGACGTCGCGAGCGACCCGGACGTTGAGGAACCCGCGGGTGCGCCGCTCGAGGAACTGGGGCTGCTCGTAGCTCAGGCTCGAGGAGAAGATGAAGCCGTTGTTGCCGAGCGTGAAGCCGTCGTCCTCGTCGTTGAAGAGGTTGATGACGCCGGGGGTCCAGGCGTAGCCGACGGTGTTGATGTTCTCGAGCTTGCCGAGCGTGTTGAAGAAGTTACGCGAGGAGATGTTCGCGCCGAGGTGGATGTCCTGGCGGGTGGAGTCGACGGCGACGCCGCCGCCCACGCGCGCCGACCAGTTCTTGGCGGGCTTGAGCTGGATGACGACGGGGACGACGGGATCGAGCCTGGCGCGGCGCTCGGCCTGCGCGCGCGCGACCTCGACGAGGCGTGATATGCCGAGCGCGCCGGGGAGGTTGCTCGGGAGGGCGACCTCGGCGCGATCCTCGACGATCTCTGCGGCGATCTCGACCTCGCTGGGCTCATCGCTCTCGCGGACGTTGAACTCGGGCTGGACGTTGACGAGGCTGAAGACGCCGAGTTCGTAGATGGCGTCCTTGGTGCGCGTGAGCGCGTCGGCGCTGTAGGGCTCGTTGGCCGAGAAGGTGATGGCGTCGCGGACGTACGCCTCCTCGACGTTCTCGGGGAGACCCTCGATGGTGACCTCGCCAAGGCGCGCGCGCGGCCCCGAGTCGACGAACAGGACGATGTCGACGGAGCGGCTCGCGGGGCGGACGATGGCGCGCCCGGAGACGTCGGCGTAGGCGAACGAGCGCTGCTGCATGGCGCGCTTGACCGAGGCCTTGAGGACGTTCCACCCGCGCTCGGTGAAGACGGCGCCCTCGGCCAGCGGCAGGCCCTCGAGCAGGTCACCGCGCGCGGAGAGTTCGCGGTCGAGCCCTTCGATCCGCACGGAGCGGATACGAGAAGGCTCCCCCTCCTTGATGGTCAGGCGGATCGCGCGGCCACCGTCGCGCGTCTTGTTGTTCGTGATCGCGGCGACCTTGGCGTCGAAGTAGCCGCGCGACCGGTAGTAGGTGCTGATCCGGACGAGGTCTCGCTGGAACTCGAGCTCATTGTAGTAGTCGTGCTCGGCGCCGATGAAGGGTATCCACTCGACGTTGGCGCGCCACCCCGGGTCGACCTGGGTGTAGAGCCCCGCGCGAAGCTCCTCCTCGTCGACCGCCTCCACGCCCACGAGTTCGAAGGAGCGCATGAGCTGATCGGTCTGGCCGGCGGGGACGTACGTGACCTTACGCCGCGCCTGCTCCTGGGAGGCACATCCCACCGTCGCGAGCGTGATCGCGAGCATGAGGCACTGTCGGAGCGTGTGTTTCAGAGTAGCGACCATGGTCGAGGGGCGCGGCGCGGGTTGGAAGATAGCCACAACGCGCGAAGGGTTCAATGCGCCGGGGGTTGGTGTCGTGGTAGCGGAGCGGTTACACTGGCGCCACGCACGAGTCATGAGAAGAGGGTGACAGCGATGGGTGAGAAGGGGCGGAGGCCGCCAGCGCTCGGGGGAGGGCACGAGGTGTGGATCGTGGACGATGAGGCAGCCTCCCGGGAGCTGCTGTCCTCCGTGTTTGTGGAGGGGGGATACCAGGTCGAGGCGTTCGGCGAGGGCGAGGGCGTGCTCGCGAGGCTCGCTGAGGCGACGCCGTCGCTGCTCATACTCGACCTCATGATGCCTCGCGTCGACGGGTTCGGGGTGCTCAAGGCGCTGCGCGCCATGCCGGGGAGGCAGGTTCCCCCCGTGGTCGTGCTCACGGCGATGACCTCGGAGAGCACCATGATCAACGCGTTCGAGCTGGGCGCGTCCGACGTCGTGCACAAGCCGTACAGGGTCACCGAGCTGCTCGCGCGGGTGCGCGGGCTGCTGGTTCGTCAGGCTCGCTACGATCGCCTCGAGCGCGAGCTCGTGCGTTCGCGTGAGCTCGAGACGTTCGCCTGTGCGCTCCGAGATGTCCACCCGCTGGGCGAGCGCATGGAGCTGCTCCTCGGCGCGCTCGGCGTGAGGTGCGAGGGAGTGTTCGCGCTCGACGACCTCGGCGGGATGCGTGAGGTGGACGGCGAGCGCGCGCTCGAGTCCTGGTGGGACGAAGAGCTGAGCGAGTCGCTACGCGTGCTGTCTCTTATACACATCTGACGCTGCCGACGATCTACTCTGTGTAGATCT
>CAJXPN010000210.1 GCA_913058025.1 uncultured Myxococcales bacterium
TGCCTGTCTCGTGGGCTCGGAGATGTGTATAAGAGACAGGCTGGGGGTGGTGTTGCAGCACGGTCCCCCAGTCCTCTTCGGATCTGGAGTTCCACACCCCGTCGAATCGACGCCTCCTTCATGGTGAGTGCGATTGCCCTGCCTGGGCGCGCGGGTCGCCGCGTTAAAGTTGCTCGAGGTGAGGTCGCGCGCTAATTTGGTACGTGGACGGACGCCCCCAGGAGCGACAGGAACACCCACGATCGAGACGTGATGAGCAAGCCAACCCGAGCACCCCGACACCTCCCCACGCGCCTCAAGTTCGGGGCCGCGGCGTCCGCGCTGGCGCTGGCCTCGACAGGGTGTTCGCTCATCGTCGACTTCGACGAGTGCGCCGTGGACGGCGACTGCGGTCGCCTGGACACGTGCTCCGAGGGGATCTGCCAGGGGCCAGAGTACGTCGAGGTCACCGACTTCATCGTCGAAGACACGACCTGGACCAAGGACAACATCTACGTCCTCAAGAACGTCATCCTCGTGATCCAGCCGGCGACGCTGACGATCGAGCCGGGCACGCTCATCCTGGGCGAGCGCGACTCCGCGCTGGTGAGCCAGTCGGGCGCCAGGATCGAGGCCGTGGGCACGCGCGAAGAGCCCATCGTCATGACCAGCGCCAAGCCCGTCGGGCAGCGGCGCGCGGGCGACTGGGGCGGGCTCGCGCTCATCGGCAAGGCGCGCGTCAACCGCGACCCGATGTTCCTCAACATCATCACGAACGAAGAGGACGCGAAGGTCGGGGGCGACGACGACGCCTGGGACTGCGGCACGCTCAACTACGTGCGCACGGAGTTCGGCGGCGGGCTGATCGACGGCGAGAAGGCGCTCAACGGCCTCACGCTGGCGGGCTGCGGCAGCGAGACCGAGGTCGACTACGTGCAGGCGCACTTCGGCGACGACGACGGGATCGAGATCTTCGGCGGCACGGTCGACCTCAAGCACGCCGTCTCCAGCCGGCCCCAGGGCGACGCGTTCGACCTGGACGTGGGCTGGCGAGGCAAGGGCCAGTTCTGGATCGCGCAGCTCGACGTCAACGGCAACGAGGCGATCGAGATCGAGAACCGCGGCGAGGAGCCCACGGCCGCGCCGCAGACCGACCCGCAGATCTACAACTTCACGGTCATCGGCGCCGAGGATGGAGGAGGCGGGCAGCGCGGCCTGATCTTCAAGGCGGGCGGGCTCGCCAGGCTCTCCCACGGCATCGTCATGGGCATGGCCGACGCGGGCGTCCTCGTCGAAGGCACGGAGTCTGGCGCGCACGTCGCCGGCGGCCGGGTCGTCGTGGAGAACACGCTCTTCTACGAGGTCAGCGGCGGCGTCGGGTTGTTCACGAGCGACGAGGACGCGGCCGCCGAGGTCGACGAGACCACGCTCACGCAGAACTTCACCGACGCCGAGCGCGGGAACACATTCGGCGCCGACCCGGGCTTCTCGGCCCCCTTCGACCTCGGCGCGCCGGGCCTGGTCCCGAGCCCCGAGAACACGACCGGCGTCGAGATCCCTCGCCCGCCCGAGGGCTTCGATCCGACCGCCGTGTACCTGGGCGCGCTCTCACCCGGGAACCCCGCCTGGACCGAGGGCTGGACCGCCTACCCGAAGTTCTGACGCGCAGCGCGCCCGGTCAGGGGCGCTCCGCGCGTGAGGGACCTGGGCGACTCGGCTCAGGCGCCACGCCCCCTTCGGGCCTCCACACCACGATCCCCTCCTCCAGGAGCGCGTCCTCACCGTCGACGTCGGCGCGCACGTCACGCAGCGCGCGCGCAGACCGCGCGAAAGCCTCCCAGGGCGTGGTGGCTCCCTCGCGCGTGCGCTCCCAGGCCGCCGTCCAGTCCTCGAAGAAGCTCCCAAGACGGGTTCCTGCCTTCACCTTCCTTCGCAGGTCCTGGGGCAGGTAGTCGCGCAACATGATCGGCGCGAAGCTCGACTCGAGCCCGAAGTGAAAGAGCAAACCCTCCCGCGTAAGACCATGATACGACTCGCGAATCAGGTGCGCACACAGGCGCTCGCCGCGCCTGTCGCACGTCCCCTCGATGAGCAGACCGCCCGGGCTCAGGTGGCGTGACCAGGACGCGTGCGCCGCGGCGACGTCCTCGGGGAGGTGCTGGCGCAGGACGTTCATCGCCCGCGCGACGTCCGCGCGGGGACCCTCCCAACCAAAACCACGCGCTTGCCCGAGCTCGATGCCCTCTTCGCGGGCGCGCTCGGCCGCGTTCGCGAGGCGGTCGGTGTCACGCTCGAGGCCGAGCACGCGCAGCCTCGGGTGTCGCGCGCGGAGCGCGCGCGCCGACTCGACGGTCGTGTCGAGGTGCTCCCCGAAGCCCACATCTACGAACACGGGCGCGCCGTCCTCTCCTGGGGGCCGCGAGAGCGGGGACGGGTCGAGCAGGAGCAGCCAGCGGTCGAGCGCGCGAAGGCGACCCGGCCTCGTCTTGCCGCGCGTGATCTTGTCGGGGGGTGCGCGCAAGGGAGGCTCCGAAACGTTGGAAGAAACGCACCGCGACCCCGGGTTGGACGGGCGCCGCGCCGCGATGGCGCGGACACCTTACCGCACCCGACACGCGACCCACGAGGGCGCCACATGCATGAAGAAAAGACATCGGAGACCTCCGCAGCCCACCTCACGCCCCGCTGACCCGCTCGCGCTGAGCCCGCTCGCGCTCTTCGACGCGCTCCGAGAGCGCGCCGCCCGCGACGCCACCGGTCTCGTCCCCGTCGAGGGCGTCCGCCAGCTGCTCACGGCCTACCAGGCCGGCAAGACCTTCCACGCGATCGTCCACGCCCCGATCCTCCAACGCAACGGCGACGCGCGCCGCGCGATCAAGGCGCTACGCGCAGCCGGCGTACCCGTCCAGGCGGTCTCTCCGGAGGCGTTCAGGCGAGTCTCCACGGCGCGACACGCCAGCGGCGTCGGCGCGATCGTGCGCCAGAAGTGGACCTCGCCCGAGCGCCTCTCGGGCTCGCCGGGTCCAGGCTCGCCAGGCGGGCCCGAGCTGTGGATCGGCGCCAGGCACCTGCGCTCGGACGGAAACCTCGGGACGATCCTGCGCACGATCGACGCGACGCGCGCCGCGGGGCTGATCTGCCTGGGCGCCACGCTCGACCCGTTCGCGCCCGACGTCGTGCGCGCGAGCATGGGCGCGATCATGAGCGTGGGCCTGATGCGCACGACACACTCCGAGCTCGGGCGCGTGACGCGAGGCGGTCCGACCCGCGTGCTGGGTGCGAGCGCGCACGGGGAGCGCGCGCTGTGGGAGTGCGACCTGAGCACGCGGCCGACCGTCGTGCTGATCGGCCACGAGCGCCACGGCCTGACCGAAGAGGAGGCCGAGTTGTGCGACGAGCTCGTCACGATCCCGATGCAGGGCGCGGTCTCCTCGATCAACGCCGGCGTCGCCGCGAGCCTCGTGCTCTACGAGGCGATGCGTCAGCGGGCTCAGCCGAGCCCGGCGACGGTCTCGGGGCCGATGACCTCGATCATGTAGCCGTCGGGGTCCTTGATGAACGCGAGCCCCTTCATGCCGCCCTCGTCGGGCTTCTTGGTGAAGGTCACGCCGAGCCGCTCGAGGCGCGCGCACGCGGCGCCCAGGTCGGGCACGTTGATGCAGATGTGGCCGTAGCCCTTCGGGTCGGAGTTGCCGTCGTGGTAGCCGGCGAAGTCGTCGTCGGACTCGGTGCCCCAGTTGTGCGTGAGCTCGAGGACGCTCTCTCGCGAGAACATCTGCTGGAGCTGCCCGGTCTGGTCCGAGGGCGCCGCGGCGCGCGCCTCGTCTGAGGCGTAGCCGAGGTAGTAGTTGGTGAAGGAGAAGCGCTCGATGTCGAGCGTGGCGAGCAGCGTCATGCCCAGCACGCGCGTGTAGAAGTCGAGCGCGATCTCGGGGTCGCGCACGCGCATCATGACGTGGTTGAAGACGTAGCCGTGGGTCTCGGGGTCGGGCGCCTGGGTGAAGTCGGGTCGCTGGCTCATCGGCGGGCTCCTCGTGTGTTCGGGGGTGCGTGGCGCGTGCGGATCACGCCTTGTGGATCAGGAACGGCGCGAGGCCTCTCACCTCAGGAGGCTCGACCGCCCTGAGCGCCGCCATGAGCGGCACGGGCAGCTCCCACGACGTGTGGAACGAGGGGGCCTCGCCGGGGCGGAGCTCGACGGTGACATCGAGCTCGGACTCGTTCGTGAGGAGCTCGTCGATCGCCTGGATGTAGGGGACGAGCGCCTCGATGCTGACCGCGCGGGCGAGCTGCTGCTCATCGACGAGCAGCCGGATGTGGTCGCGCTCGTCCTCGGACGGCCTGAACGTGAGCGAGAGCCCGAGGCCCGAGTTCGCCGTCGTCAACGTGAAGGGCTGCTCGTCGTAGAACGCGCGCTCGAACTCGGCCCATCGCGCCGGGGTGAGCACCAGCGCGAAGCCGTCCTCGATGACCTGGAGGACGTCCTCGCGCTCGTCGACGACCGTGACCACGAGCTGCCCGCCAGCGATGGCGAGGCCGTTCGAGCTCGGCGGTGAGATCGCGGCGATGTCGGGCTGGTCGGGCTCCCAGAAGAAGCGCGCGTCGGCGATCGGGTCGACGTCGGCGCGCAGCGAGAACGCCAGCGACGGGAGCTGCGTCATCACGCGCTGGAGCGCCTCGCCGTGCCCGGGCTGGGCGCGTACGTGGAGCACCGTGTCCTCGGGTGAGAACGTGAGCGTGAGCCCGCCGAACATCACGGTGGGGATGCCGACGTTCATGCTCCGCTCGTCGCCCTCGCGCGCGACCGACTCGCGCTCCCAGCTCGACACGAGCGGGAATGGGTACGCGTGGAGCGCGTTGCCCATGCGCGTGACCACGCGGTAGGCGCCGGTGTGCTGGAGGAGCTCGAGCTCGGGCTCGAACAGCAGGATCGCGAGCAGCGCGCCGTGGGGGACCTCGGGGAAGCTGCCCATCGGATCGACGAAGACCAGGCCCTGGACGCTCGGGTGCAGGAACCCCTCGGGCGGCGTCCCGATCGCGCTCCACGCGCCGAACCACTGCCCCTGAGCCACGGAGCCCGCGAGCATGTCGAGCAGCCGCTCGATCCCGCCGCGGACCTCGGCGTGGTCGACCCCCTCGGGGGGCCGCACCACGAAGACGAGCTCGGGGTGACCGTGCTCGGCGAGCCCCTGGCTCATGACCACGACCGCGCCGTCGCTGTTCACCCAGTGTTCGTAACCGTCGCTCATGATGCTCCCAATCCGTTAAAGTCACCTCTCATCCGACCCCCTCTACATCATTATGCCATCGCGTGAGAACGTCCAATGACTCGACACCCATGCACCGTCCTCTGCACACTCGCCGCCGCCTCGCTCGCGGCCTCGTGCGCCACGCCCACCGACGGGCGGGGCTCGAGGTCCGGCGAGGCGAAGGTCGGCGCAGCGGCCCCCCAGGAGCGGGCGGGGCCGATCTCGGAGGGTGAGCGCGCGTGCGGGGTCGCGGCGGCCGCGGCGGGTGCGGAGCCGCTGAACAAGGCGGGCGTGGACGCGTTCACGGCGTACATGAAGAGGGCCTTGAACCCTCCATCCGACGAGGAGCAACGCTTCGAACAGCTCGTGATGAGCTGGAACGTCGAACACGACATGAGCGCCGTGGAGGCGCTGACCGCGCGCCTGACCGAGTCAGGCGCGCGCCTGGACGGCGTGGCGCGCGGGCTCGACGACGTCGCCGAGCTCATGCTGCGGCTCGAGACGAGGAGCTGGCTCACGCGAGGAGGCGTCTGGTTGCGGCGCAGCCACCGGGCACCGAGCGCGCCGGAGGGTGATGGGCGGACAGCGTTCACGATCTTCGTGGGCGGCTACCCCGACGCGTCGAACCCCTACGCCGCGCTGGACGTCGGCGCGTGCGGCGCGCCGGAGGCGGCCGCGGAGATCGACCTCTCTGGCGCTCGGGACGTCACGCTCCGCGGGGCGCCAGAGGGCGCTGGCGCGGCGTCCGCAGGAGACGCCGCGCCAACGAAGATCTCGACGCGACGCAAGAAGCTCGCGGCGCCTTCGCCGCGTGACCCTGAGGACGAACGAACCGATGCAGAGCTCCTCGAGGAGGCCGTCGCCGTCACCAGAGAGGTCGATGAGGCCGCACGCCTGGGCGCCAGGCGCGCGAACGCCTACCTCTACGGCTGCGCCGCCGGCGTGGCCAGCGGCGCGCAGCGGCTCACCGCGTCGCGGCGCGCGCTGAGGCTGGAGTCCTCGGGAGAGGTCCCCGAATGCGACGGGGTGACGGCGACACGAGACGGAGGGTTCATCGTCCTGAGCGTCGAGCCCGCCGCCGCGCCGGAGCCGGCGCCAGCGCCGACGGGCGAGGACCGCGACGCGCTCGTCTCCAGGCTCGATCACCTCGAGAACATGCGGATCCTCTCGCGCGAGTTTCACCCGGACGCCCCCGAGATCCCAGGGTTGCTCCAACGCGTCATCCAAAACGCGAAGGTGGTCGAGGCCGAGGTCGTGTCCGTGGACGCGACGGGCTGGGAGGAGCGTGATGGGTACACGATCATCCAGTTCGAGCTGGGCATTTCAGGATCGCCCGAGGCCTTCCTCGAGGCGCTCGGGCTCATTGCCCGCATGACCCGCATCGCCGCGTTCCACGCCGCGAGCTACGACGCGTCACGCGAGGGGGCGCCAGCGGCCCTCACCCTCGAGGTCTACTTCCGCGACGCGGCGCGGTGAGCCGAGCGGCGCCTCGACGCGCTCACGCAGACGCCACGCAGATCCACATCGTGAACGCGACCTCTTCGGCCGCGATCGACTCCTCCTCCTGGACCACGAAACCCGCCGCCTCGACCTCGGAGACGAACGCGTCCCTCGAATCATCGGAGCCTGGGACGCCCCCGTCCTTGACGATGACGAACCTCCCCCCGGCCGCGAGGACGCGGCGCACCTCGGCGAGGCCATCGGCCTGCCCCTCGCCCCAGTGGTCGTAGGAGTCGAGCGCGAGGACGAGGTCGGCGGAGTCGCCCTCGATGGGGAGCTCGTGGGCGGGCGCGACGTCGATCTCGATGCGCCCCGCGGCCGGGTGTTCGGCGAGCCTCTCACGCGCGATCTCGACCATCCGGGGGACGGGGTCGAACCCGCGCAGCGTCCCGCCCGTCACCTTCGCGGCGGCGTGCCGTAGCGCGGCCCCGGTCCCACACCCCACGTCGACGACCCTGGAGTCGGGCGCGATCTCGAGGCGCTCGATCGTGATCCTGTCTCTTATACACATCTGACGCTGCCGACGATCTACTCTGTGTAGA
>CAJXPN010000211.1 GCA_913058025.1 uncultured Myxococcales bacterium
GACAGGTCATGGACCACGGCGAGCGGCTCGCGCAGGCCGAGCGCCTCGAGGCGCTCGGCGACGACGTCCAGCGCGGCCCGCTTCTGACAGACCATCAGGACGCGCTCGCCGCGGGCGATCGCGCCCGCGAGGAGGTTCGTGATCATCTGAGACTTGCCGGTCCCGGGGGGGCCCTGGACGACGAGCCCGCGCTCGGTGTCTCGAGCGAGCACGCGGGCGACGGCGTCCTGGCTGTCGTCGGCGGGGAGCGGGCGCCAGGTGAGCCCGTGCGTGGGGTCTAGCTCGGGCGGCGCGCCTGCGGCGTCCATGGCGTCCACGGCGTCGGACGCATCGACCGGGTCGGCCTGGGCGTCCTCGTCGACCGACAGGATCAAGGCGGCCGCGCCGAGCTCTTCGTCGCTCATCCCACCAGCGAGCATCTCCTGATAGTCCAACACGATGGACGAGCTCGAGACGGGGAACCGGCCGAGCGTGAGGACGGACTGGAGTGAGAACGCGTCGTTGGGGGCGGCGTCTCGGTCGAGCGGGTCCCAGCGCGTGAGCTCGCGCACGGGCGGGAGCGTCGTGGGCGTGTCCGTGAGGGGCACGCCGGAGTCGATGAGGGAGCGCGCGAGGTTGCGCCAGGTCTCGTCGTCGGGGCGGAAGATCCCGTCCTCGTCGCGCTCGAGGAAGACGTCGAAGTCGAGCCGCGCGCCGATCATCCTGGCCAGCGCCTGGATCAGCGCCTCGTTGAGCTGCGGAGGAGAGGTGGGGGAGAGCCTCCAGCGCGCGCGACCCTTCGTGGTCTTCTCGAGCTCGCATGGGAAGAGCAGCAGCGGCGCGCGCAGCCAGGTGCCGTCGGCGCCCTTGCCCTGGAGCAGCGGCCAGCCCACCGCGAGGGTGTCCGCGCCCGTCTCCACTCGCTCTGCGCGCGCGGCCTTGAAGAGCGCCTCGACGTCGTCGCTGAACGCGCCGAGCGCGCCGCCTCCGGAGACCGCCGAGCACAGCACCACGCCGGGGTGGGCGCCGGCGCCGAGCGCGGCGGTGAGCGCGGCGTAACGCGCCGCGTCCAGCGAGGCGAGGCGGCCGAGGTCGAGCGCGCCCGATCGGGTCGCACGACCGAGGCGCAGCGTACGCGAGCGCATGCTCACGGCGATGAAACGATCACGCAGCGCGCTCAGGCGCGCGGCGCGCTCGGATGGAGGCGTGGTGGCGTTCGACATGTTGAATCCTCTCGATGCGCGACGATGATCATGGTGTATCGCGTCACGCCGCCTCGCGGTAGTGTGGAGCCACGATCCGACCCACCCGAGAAGACGGAGCGGGCCATGTCCGAGCACCTCTACACCTCACCGCCAATCGACCGCTCCCTCGGTCTCCGGCGCCACATCATGACCACCGCGATGCACAGCTTCGGCGGCTGGGGCTACCGTGAGATCCAGGTCCCGATGCTCCACTTCTTCGAGGCGCTCCGGCCGGGGCTCGACGAGGATCAGATCGAGCGAAGCTTCCGCTTCGTCGACCGCGGCGGCAACCTCATGATCCTGCGCCCCGACGTCACGCCCGTCATCGCCCAGGTCTACGCCGTCCAGTACGGCCACACGCCGCTGCCGCTGCGCGTGAGCTACACGCACAAGATCGTGCGGCTGGAGCGCTCCTTCGGACAGCGCGAGCTCGAGTCGTACCAGCTCGGCGCAGAGCGGATCGGCGGCGACGCCTTCACCGGCGACCTCGAGGTGCTGCTCATCGCGCTCGAGGCGCTCGAGCGTATGGGTCTGTGGGACTGCCGACTCATCATCGGCGACCACGCCATCGCGCGCAGCCTGCTCATGGCGACCGGCGCGCCGGGGCGCATCCGCGACGCGCTCCGCGACGCGATCGTCGCGCGCGACGCGTTCGAGGTCCGCGCGCTGCTCGAGCGCCTGGGCACGCGCCCCCAGCATGTCTCGGCGCTGCTCGCGTTGACCAGGCTCGACAAGGGGATCGAGCCGCTCGAGCGGCTGCTCGAGCTCACGGAAGACCGCGACGTCCGCGCGCGCGTCCAGCACATCCGCGCGCTCCACGGCGCGCTCGTGTCGCTGGGGTACGGCGAGCGCGTGGATGTGCAGCTATCCGAGCTGGGTGGGCCCTCGTATTACACAGGGATGGGCTTCAGCGTCGTCTCACCCAACGTCGCCCAGGAGCTCGGCCGCGGCGGCCGCTACGACGACCTGATCGGCCGCTACGGCAAGCAGACCCCGAGCGTCGGGTTCTCGATGTCGCTCGAGCTCCTGGTCGAGGCGCTCACGCCACGGGCCGGAGCCTTCGAGCAAGAGCGCGAGCGCACCGAGGACGTGCGCGTCGACCCCAAAGATCCGGTCGCAGGGTTCAAGCGCGCGCTCGACCTCCGCTCCGAGGGGAAAGTCGCCCGCGTCACACGCATCAAGGAGGAACGGCCATGATCATGGGCATGGACAGCCTGCGCCTGGCGCTCCCGGACTCCGCCGAGCTCGGCGCCATCTGCGACCACCTGCGCGCCTGCGGCTTCAGGCTCCCCGACCTCGAGCTCCCGGGGCTCCACCGCGTCGAGGACCCGCTGGGGACCGGCACGCACTTCGACGTCTTCAAGCTCTCGCCGGCCGACGTCGGAACCTACGTCGAGCACGGCATCGCCCAGCTCGGCGTGATCTCGACCGACCTCATCCGCGAGGCCGACTCGCAGGTCTGGCGCCCCTTCACGTTCTCCTACGGACACTACCCGCTCGTGCTCGCGGCGCCCCAGGGGCTCACGCTCGACCACCTCTCCTCGCGCCCGATCATGCGCCTGGCGACCTCCCTCCCCGAGCTCACCCGGAGCCTCTTCACCGCGCGCGGCATGTCGATCGAGGTCGTCCCCGTCGAGGACTCGCCCACCGCCTGCCTGCTCGGCCTCGCGGACGGCTACGTCGACCGCCTCACTGACCCTGGCCAGCTCACCGCGCAGGGGTTTCGCGTCCTCGAGGTCATCGGCCAGGCCCACCTCAAGCTCACGCTCAACCGGACCTGCTACTCGTCGCGGCGCTCCACGATCTCCGAACTCATCCACCGCCTCTACACCTGCCAACCGCCAGAGCCCGACCCGATCACCATCCCCTTCGACGTCGACGACTGAGCGCCGGCTCCACGCTCCTGGCATGGGCGACCGATTTCACGCACGATGGTGTCTGCTCCCTGCGACTGAACGGTGACCCTCGAGAGGAGGCACAACGATTGCGCCACGCGATTCTCACATTCGTCGCCGTCACGCTGGCTCCTGCGCTCGCGACCGCCCAGCCCGCGCCCACGTGCTTCATCGAACCAGGCGTCGCCGACGCGGCCTACAGCGCCGCGCCCATCATCACACCCGGGTGCGACCAGCCCGCGCGCTACGACGTCTCGATCGTGGGCGGGTGCGTGGGCGTCTACGGCGCCCAGGAGCTCTCCATCGAGGGCGGCATCGTGACCGCGGCCGGCCCAGGCTGGTCCGCCACGATCGACGCGCGCGGCGTGGACCTCCTCGTCACCCCGAGCTGCGCGGGCGCGGTGCCCGTGGCGCTGGCGCCCGTGTCCGCGCTCGAGACCTCGTCGGTCGCGCGGCGCGCCGCGCTCCTCGACGACTCCCGACCCGACGTCCGCGCCGCCGCGCTCGAGGCCACCGCCCGTGACCAGGGCTCCGAAGGCGCCTGCGCCGCGCTCTCCGCCTTCCTCGTCGACGCCCCGAGCTACGGGTTCGCGCGGGAGGCAGACGCCGGGCGCGCGCGCGCGCTCGCACGCAAGGACTGCGTGGTCGAGCCTCCCACAACTCTCGCCGACGCCTCGACGTCCGACCCCCCACCCACGCTCGCCGACGTCTCGACGCCCGAGGCGCCGCCGACCTGGGGAGCGCCCGAAGAAGATCCCCGAGTTGGGCCAGGGGACGACCAGTGGGAGGACGCCCCAGGCGAGCCATCCGAGTCCACGGCCGACGCCTTCGTGTCTGAAGAAGAGGACACGCAGGGCTCGCCCGACGAGCCCGGAGGCGTCGGGTACTCCTTCAACGTGGGCTGGCTCATCGGCGATCGCGCGCTCGGCTCCGAGCCCGCCATCTCCATGTGGGGCGGCGTCAAGGTCTTCCCCGATGACGAGGACTGGGGCGCCTTCTTCGCGCCGGGCCTCCAGCTCACGCTCGCCGACACGCGCGTCGAGGTCGTCCCCACGCTGCGATTCGGCATGGCGTACCTCCTCTCGGACGAGCTCGAGGGCGGGACGGAGGCGCTCGTGCGCACGTTCACTGCCGTCGAGATCTACGGGATCCTCGGCATCAAGCCACCCATCGGAAACGACGACATCGGCGTGCGCGCGGGGCTCGGCATCACGTCCCCGCTGGGACTCCTCGTCTCGCTCGCTTCGCTCAGCGAGCTCGAGCTCCCGCTGCCCAACGGGCTCGAGGTCCACCTCGATCAGGACATGATCACCAACGCCCGGACGTGGCGCATGAACCTGACCGTCGGCTTTTAGATCTCACGTGGCGTTGACACAAGGTGCCCGAGCACCACGTTTCAACCGACGCCCGCGAGTCGACAGCTCCCTCCATGACAAGGACGACGATGCGCCCTACGACGCCTTCCCTCGCCGCCCTATCGCTCCTCATGTTGGCCCCCGCGATCGCCCGCGCGCAGTCCGAGCCCGTGTGCCTGTCGGCGCCAGGCGCCGCGGACTCGGCCTACAGCGCCGAACCGATCGCCGCGCCGGGCTGCACGATGCCCGCGCGCTACGACGTCTCGTTCGTCGACGGGTGCGTGGGCGTCTACGGCGCCCAGGAGCTGATCGTCCGGGGCGGGCTCGTGATCGCGTCGGGCCCGAGCTGGGGCGCCACGATCGACGCGCGCGGGCCCGACCCCGTGGTCATCCCGAACTGCGCGGGCGCGACGCCCGTGGCGCTGGCGCCGGTCTCACCGATCGAGACCTCATCGGTCGCCCTGCGCGCCGCGCTCCTGGGCGACTCCCGGCCCGACGTCCGCGCCGCCGCGCTCGAGGCCACCGCCCGCGATCAGGGCTTCGAGGTCGCCTGCGCCGAGCTCTCCGCGTTCATCCTCGACGCGCCATCGTTCGGCGCGGCGAGGCGAGTCGAGGCGCGCCGCGCGCTCGAGCTCGCGAAGGACCCTTGCCTGGCCGCGGCCGCGTTCGAGGTCGCCTCCGACGCCCCCACGCTCAACCCGGACGCCCAGCGCGCCATCGCGCGCACCACGCCGGACCACGACGCGCGCGAGCTCGCCGTGCTCCGCCTCGTCACCCGCGGCGTCGACGCCGAGGTCCTGGCGTCCTCGCTGACCCAGGGCGCCTCGCTCAAGCTCTCCACCGCGCTGGTGTCCATCGCGCAGGACCCGACCGAAGCCGGCTCCGACTCCGCGCGCCGCGTCCTCGACGTCCTGAGCGTCTCCTACGACATCGACGATTCACCCCCAGACGACTCACCCAACAAGGACTGGGCGG
Source organism: uncultured Myxococcales bacterium (assembly GCA_913058025.1). GTDB lineage: Bacteria > Myxococcota_A > Bradymonadia > Bradymonadales > Bradymonadaceae > CAJXPN01. Next base: position 5,449 of record CAJXPN010000211.1, read on the forward strand.
ACGATGAGCCCGAGGAAGCACCGGGAGGACTCGGCCTGTCCTTCAACGTGGGCTGGCTCGTCGGCGACCAGCCCTTCAGAGACCCCCTCGCTCTGACCCTCTGGGGCGGCGTCAAGCTCTTCCCGGACGACGCGAACCGGCGCGGGCTGTTCTTCGCGCCAGGCATTCAGCTCGCCATCGCCGACACGGGCTTCGAGGTCGTGCCCACGGCGCGCCTCGGCTGGGCGTACATCGTCCCCCCGGAGGTCTACTCCGGCCCGGACATCCTCGCGCGCTCGCTGACCGCCGTCGAGCTCTACACCCTCCTGGGCATCAGGACGCCGCTGGGCGGTCAGAACGTCGGCGTGCGCGTGGGCGTCGGCGCGGCGTCACCGCTCCTGCTGATCTTCTCGCTCATCTCGCTGGGCAACCTCAGCAACAGCGGCCCAGACGAGGACGACCTGCCCTTCCCCAACGGCATCGAGCTTTTGTTCGACGCGGACGTCGTCACGGGCGAGCAGATCGGGCGCGTGAACCTGACCGTCGGGTTCTGAGGGACACCGCCCACGCGGCGACGTGACCCCCCGGACGACGCGACCCGAGTGGCTACTCGAGGCGCCACCCCACGCACCAAAAGAGCCCAACACGGAACGACACATCGCGACCACACCGTGCGTGGCGGCGTACATGCCTCGCTTTGGCGGCAACGAACCCACACCTCGATGCCAAAACGATGCATCCATACCACATGCACCTACAACACAAATCCATCAAGCGATGCAATTAACACGCATGAGCACTTCATGGGCCGACACAGTTACACCAACCGCTTGAACTATGGCACGCAACCTGCTGGGACGACGCGTCGACGACTGACCTCCCCACGTCCCCACACGCAGGAACGACGATGCCTCGAACGCACCGAACCCAGAACCTCCTCGCCGCCACGTTGACGCTGCTCATGGGCATGACCACGGCGTGCGGCGCAGAGCTCGAGGTCGACGGCCTCGAGCTCGAAGAGGGCACGGCCGCGCTCTCGTGCGAGGCCGGCGTCGTGACCGTCGTGCCCCGCGCACAATGGGGAGCGCGCCCGGCGCGCTCGACGCGCCCTCGCCACACCCCCGACAGGATCACGATCCACCACACCGTCCAGGGAGACGTCTCGGGCACCGCCGCAGTCCGCGCCGTCCAGAACATCCACATGGACGACAACGGCTGGGCGGACGTCGGCTACCACTTCATCGTCGACCGCGACGGCACCATCTACGAGGGCAACCCCGAGCTCCTCGTCGGCGCGCACGTGGCCTCGCAGAACACCGGCAACCTCGGCATCGCGATGGTCGGCTCGTTCGACAGGGAGACGCTGGACGCCCCCCAGAAGCGCGCCGTCGCGGCCCTCGTGAACCACCTCGCCAGCAGGTACTCCATCCCCATCACCCGCGCCCGCGTGAAGGGGCATGGGGAGCGCCTTGCGACAGCGTGCCCCGGCGACGTCGACCTCGACGAGCTCGTCCGCCTCGCCGCGGACGGTCCACGCTGCGACGACGCGCCCGCCGTCACGACCCTCGACCCCATCGAGGTCTACTGGGCCAGGCTCGCCGACGGCTCCTACAAGCTCCACGCGATCGCCGGCGCGCGCGTCGCGCGCGTCACCTACCACGTCGACGGCTTCGAGATCGGTGAGTCCGACCGCAGCCTCGGCGCGAACTTCCCCGACACGTACCGCTTCCGACTCGACGCGCGCGAGCGCCTCTTCGAGGCTGTCTCTTATACACATCTGACGCTGCCGACGATCTACTCTGTGTAG
>CAJXPN010000212.1 GCA_913058025.1 uncultured Myxococcales bacterium
CCCCAGGATCGCGCCGTGGGGCGCCGGCACCCAGCGCGCGTGCGCCACGAACACCCCGTCGCGATCCTCGAGCGTGAGCGAGGCCCCCGACGCCACCGCCCTGCACGTCAGCGACACCGCCGCGCCGCCTCGCTGACCCATGAACTCGCCGCCTCGCGCGGCGAGCTCCGCCACGTCGTCCACGCCCACCGTGTCCGGCCACGGGTCCTCGTCGTACGCGCTCCCCCAGAAGAACGACTCCACGAACGGGCTCGACGACAGGTGCGTCACCACGCCATCGAAGTCCCTCCCGAGCAGCTCCTCCGTCCCCACGAACCCGCGCCGCTCCTGGGGCAGATCCAACGTCGGTCCCCACGCGCGAGTGTACGGCTCGAGCGCGACCTCGAGCTCCTCGGCCGTCGTCCCTCCAGGGAACCACATCAGCGGCGGCATGCCCTCACCCAGGGCCACCAGGATGTGCCGCGGCGAGTCGCGCTCGACGAACAGCAGCGGCCTGCGGTCCGCGACCTCGATGCGGCCGGAGAGCTCCGGGCCGCGCGCGACCGGGACGAGCCTCCCGAGCATCATGCGGCTGAGCGCCACCGCCGGCTGCGTCAAGCTCACCAGCGGGTGACCCTCCGACGCGTACAGCCCGAACAGCCGCTCGGTGAGCGCCTCTCGCTCCTCCACCTCCAGCCACTCGAACCCGTCCTCACGGCGCAAGCGCCCCAACCACTCTGAATCTTCCCACGACACTCGGCACCTCCTCCTGTCACGGCATGATCCGCGACTCCACGAGCTCTTCGACCACGACGACTCGACTCAGATCCGCTGCCGCACCCTCCATGCGGACCTTGATCACCCCCTCCCCCCGCGCCAGCCACACCTCCATACGATCCGGGTTCACGAACGGGTCCCGCTCACCGAGCATCCCGCGCGCCACCAGGTGCGACGGCCTCACGAACATCCCCGCGGGTACCTGCACCTCCGCGGGCGCCTCGTTGACCTCGTACCGGAGCCCCTCACCCTCCTTCCAGGACGACCCCACCGACAGCGGCCACTCGAAGAGCGGCGCCCGAGCCCTCAGGTTCTCCATCAGCGCGTCGACCCGCTCTACCCGGCGCCGGCAGCGCCTGTCACACGCGTATACCCTACGGGGCGTGAGGAGCCACCACTCCTCGCGCTTGGTCAGGTCCGGGTCGTTGTAGGACCAACGCAACCTCGCCAGCCTCACGCTCCCGTAGCGCTCCACGGCCACGACCTCGAGCAGCACCTCGTCCACGCGGGACGCCCGGAGCTCCCCGTCCTCACCGCGCACCTCGCGCCGGTACCTCCAAAAATTCCCCACCGCGAGCGGGTACGGATACTCCTGGTTCCGCAGCAGCTCGGACTTCAGGTGCAGCCCCGCCTCCGCGAACGTCTTCAGCTCGTCGCTCGCCACCAACGGCGCCGCCAGCGTCAGCTTCTGCGCGCCTGTCGCCCGGTCCACAAGCCGCAGCACCTTCGGCGCGCGGACCTCCAGTGAGACCCCCTTACCCTTCACGCGCAGCCGCAGCGTGTTCCCCCAGTACTGCGCCACGATGGCACCCTTCTTGGCCTTCCGCCCCCTCAACGTACGGCCGTGCCCGACCTCGAACCCCTCGAACTCGAACACGGCCTCCAGCCCGCCCTCGGGCGCCTCAGAGATCCTCTCGATGCCGAACATGTCCCACACAGGGGCCGAGTCGGCCAACAGCTCGTCGGCGAAGACGCCCGCGCGCTCCAGGTCCACCTTGACCATCGACGCCCACTCGCGCGGCTTCACGAACGCCTGCTCCCACCGCCCCTCGTCACGGCGCATCAGCGCCTCGAACACCAGCCGCCCGAGCTCCTCTGGCGTCTCCGCGCGAGCCCTGGGCACCTCGCGCACCAAGTGCCCCCACGCCTGGTCCTGCTCGGCGCCCTCGAGCAGCTCCCTCATCAGGCGGCGCTCGCGCACCTCGGCCGCCTTCGTCGTCAGGTCCGGGACCTCCGTGTACATCAACGGACGCAGCGGCGTCGGCGCCGTCATCGGCCTGCCCTCACACCCCACGGCCCACGCCACCAGCGCGGCCAACGCCACGAGGCGCCATCTAGAAGAAGAAGTCATTCTCCTCCACCGGGTCCGAGTAGTACGGCTGCCCGTCGATCACGCGGAGCAACGGCAGCGACCTGAGCGAGCTCGAGCGGCCCGTCCTCAGCAGTCGATCCACGCCCATCAACGACCCCACGACGAAGCCATGCCGACGCATCGCCTCGATCGCGTACCTCGAGCAGGTTGGCCGGTGCTCGCACCGGGGGCCGTCCACCTTCGTGATGTGGTCGCGGTAGATCGAGAACGCCAGCTCCATCATCCCGGAACGCTGCTCGCGCTCGCGCTCGGCGTCCCCCCACACGTCGCCCGCCTGCACCTCGATCACAGGCGAGCTCCCCGTCGACTCGAACGGCCCGGGCATGTCCCCGCGCGCCCACGCGTCCTCGCGCGCGCCCGAAGAGGGCGCGCACGCCACGCCCCACGACGCCACCACGATGCACACGATCACGCTCGCCCTCACGACACACCTCCTCAAGAAGACCTCACACGGACCCGGCCCCGTCTTACTCCATGACGCGCGAACGAAAAAGCGCGGCGCGCGCCCGAAGAGGGCGCGCGCCGCGCTTGGCGCACCGGAGGATGGCTCGGATCAGTTGCTGTTGCTCTCTTCGTTCGGGTAGAGCCTGCCGTCCGGCGGGTATCTGGTGTCCTCGAAGAAGCCCTGAGCAGCGTCCGTCCCGTTGATGAACTCGACGAGCGGGTTGAGCGGGAGGCCGTAGATGACCATGTACTGGTAGGTCGACGCCGGGGACGAGTACCTGAGCGTGACCTTGCGGCCACTCCCAGGAGAGTTGGCGTCGTTCTCCGGCATGAAGATCGAGTCGACCCCCGCCGTCCTGATGCGGTACCTGCCCTCACACGCCGGGCGCTGAGCAGAGGTGTAGTAGTAGAGCACCTGGGCGACAGACGTGTTGCCCTCCGTCGGGAGGAACGTCGTCAGCGTGTACTCGTCGAGCCCGTTGACGCAGCGGTTGACCTCGTCGAGGTCGACCTCGAGCTTGTAGACGCCGTTCTCTTCGGGGATCTGAGGGCCCGCGGGGCCGAAGTCACACGGCGACTCCTGCATCATCCCGCCCGCCATGTCGTCCTGGGCGATCGTGATCGCAGTGGCGAGGCACTCGCGGTACTCCACGGTGGGGCGGACCGAGCTCAACGAGCCCGAGTTCAACCACACACCCGCCACGAACGTGTAGCGGTCCTGGCGACCCTCCTGGGTGGTCTCGCTCTCGATCTCGACCGGCCACAGCCACGGGTCTCCGTTGATCTCGTCGCGGATCTCCGCGCGGCGGTTGGCGATGCCCGTACCAGGCGGGAACTTCGCGTCCCTGAGGTTGAGCAGGCCACACTCGGTGGCGATCTGCTCGTCGAGCGCGCCGTTGTACGTCGTGTCGATCTCGTCCTGGGTCGCCTCACGCTGGAGGCTGAACGTGAACCGATCGCCGGCGCCGTTCGACACGGCGAGGCCGTTGTGGATCTCCAACGCGCAGTTGTAGTTGTCCAGGCCGAACAGCGCGCCCGTACCGGGCGTGATGAGGTGGTGCCTGAGGAACAACGACGAGAACTGCTGCGCCTGCGAGCGCGACGTGATCATGATCGTCGCGGTCTCACCGTTGTACATCCCGAAGACGTCCTGCCCCGGGAGGATGCCCGTCACGGGCACGCCCTCAGCGAGCAGCTGGAACTGCCCGTCGAACAGGCCGCGGTCGATCGCGACGACGTCCGAGTACTCGTTGAACTGCAGGTCTCGCACCAGGTTGCCCTGGGAGCTGAACACCGAGATCGACGGGCTGCCCGGGTACCCGTGGAAGAAGCGCACGTACACCTCGTCGGCACGCGAGTCACCGCATCCCGTACCCGCGCTCGCCGCACACACCGCCACGCTCGCCATGAGGCCCAGCGCGCGCAAACCTATTCTCGAAGCCGTCATCCTATTCCTTCGACGTTTTGTCGGGTTCCCGAACGTAGATTGGCCGTGCGTGCTCTTCGCGACACGGTTCACTCGCTCTGTGCTCTATCTCGTTGACCCCGAGAATGTAACCCAACCCCCTCGCTTGCACAAGCAAGGCGGCCCTTCACCTGCGCACCGCAAGAACGAAAAAAGCCGCCGACCCCCTGAGGGTTCGGCGGCTCTTTTCTCTGGCGGAGCGGACGGGACTCGAACCCGCGACCTCCGGCGTGACAGGCCGGCATTCTAACCAACTGAACTACCGCTCCGTGCGGTATCGGACCAGTGGGCGCACCTGGGTTCGAACCAGGGACCTACTGCGTGTAAGGCAGTTGCTCTTCCACTGAGCTACGCGCCCTTTGTGTGGAGTCTCAATCCGCCTCCCCCTCGAAGGGAAGAGCGAAGGTAGAGAACCGTTGCCACACCGTCAAGACCTTTTTTGGTGGTTTTCATTCCCTCGTTCTCGGCGCGTGCACCACTTCGGCCCCGGCGCCCAGGTCGGAACCCAACGGTTTCGGCCTCCCGTCATCCCCGGAGACCTCTCCGCTGAGCGCCTCGGGCGGCAGCAACGGCCTCGCCAACCTCGCCGCGAAGCCTTCCGCGTCCGGCAGCCTGAGCGCGCGCACCAGCACGTCGTCCATGTGCTCCACGCCCACGACCTCGAGCCCCTTGAGCACGCGCGGGGGCACGTCTCGCAGATCCTTCAGGTTCGTGTGAGGGATCAGCACCGTCTTGATCCCCGAGCGGTACGCCGCCAGCAGCTTCTCCTTCAAGCCCCCGATCGGCAGCACCCGGCCTCGCAGAGTGATCTCTCCCGTCATCGCCACGTCGTGGCGCACGGGGATCTGCGTGAGCGCGCTCACGATCCCCGTCGCCATCGTGATGCCAGCCGACGGGCCGTCCTTGGGCAGCGCGCCCTCGGGGAAGTGCACGTGCATGTCCACGCGCTGGTGGAAGTCCGCGGCCAACCCGAGGTTCAGCGCCCTCGCCCTGACGTAGCTCATCGCCGCCTGCGCGGACTCCTGCATCACGTCGCCGAGCTTGCCCGTGATGATGAACTTCCCCGAGCCTGGCATCACGGACACCTCACTCGCCAGCATCACGCCGCCGAACTGAGTCCACGCCAGCCCGTGGGTCATCCCGACCGCGTCGCGCTCCTCTCGCCCCTCACGCTCGAAGCGCGGCGGCCCCAGGTAACGCGGCACCGTCTTCGCCCGGACCTTGTAGTGGTCCGCGCCCTCGCCGCCGACCACCTGGCGCGCGATCTTGCGGCACACGCCGCTGATCTCGCGCTCCAGGCCGCGCACGCCGGCCTCCCTCGTGTACCCCTCGATGATCCGACGCAGCGCCGAGCTCGTGAACTCCACGTCCACGTCCCCAAGGCCGTTCGCGTCGACCTGCTTGTCCACGAGGTGAGCCTTGGCGATCTCGAGCTTCTCGTCGTCCGTGTAGCCCGCGATCTCGATGATCTCCATGCGGTCCTGGAGCGGCCTCGGGATCCCGCTCAGGTTGTTCGCAGTGCACACGAACATCACGCCCGACAGGTCGTAGTCCAGGTCCAGGTAGTGGTCGTTGAAGGTCGCGTTCTGCTCCGGGTCCAACACCTCGAGCAGCGCGCTCGACGGGTCCCCCCTGAAGTCCGTCGACATCTTGTCGACCTCGTCGAGCAGGAACACCGGGTTGCATGAACCCGCCTTCCTCATCGACTGGATGATCTTCCCGGGCAGCGCGCCGATGTAGGTGCGCCTGTGCCCTCGGACCTCCGCCTCGTCGCGCACGCCGCCAAGGCTCAGCCTGACGAACTCTCGCCCGAGCGCGGTCGCGATCGAGCGCCCAAGCGACGTCTTGCCCACGCCCGGCGGGCCCACCATGCACAGGATCGGCCCGCGCGGCGTCTTCGTGAGCGCGCGCACGGCCAGGTACTCGAGGATGCGGTCCTTGGGGCGAGCGAGCCCGTGGTGGTCCGCGTCGAGCTGGGCCTGCGCCGCCGCCACGTCGATCTGGTCGTCGGTCCGCTCCGTCCACGGGAGCCCGAGCACCCAGTCGATGTAGTTGCGTACGACCGTCGCCTCCGCGCTCATCGGGCTCATCAGCTTCAGCTTCTTGACCTCCCGCTCCAGGCGCTCGGCAACCTCCGCGGGCACCTCCTTCTCGTTGACCCTCGCCTCGATCTCTTCGATCTCATTCTTGAACTCGTTCCCGTCCTCCTTCTGCTCGGGAGGGCCCTCGCCGACGTAGAAGTCCTTCTGGGTCTTCTCCATCTGCTTCTTCACGCGCGACCGGATCTTCTTCTCCACCTGGAGGATCTCGATGTCGTCGCGCATCAGCGTGAGCAGGCGATCGAGGCGAGCGCCGACGTCCTCGAACTCCAGGATCTGCTGCTTGTCCGGGAGCTTGAGCGCGAGCTGCGCCACGATCGTATCCGCCAACCTCGCCGGGTCCTCGATCTTGGCGACCTGCGTGAGCATCTCCGGCGGGATCCTCCGGTTCAGCTTCACGTACGACTCGAACGTCCGGCGGATCTCGATGACCAGGTCACCCAGCCGCTCCTCGTCCTCGCGGGCCTCGACGAGCGCCTCGGCCACGACCTCGAAGTGGCGTGGGTTCTCGACGAACTCGACGACCTTCACGCGGCGCTCCCCCATCACGAGGACCTTCACGGTCCCGTCCGGGAGCTGGATCATCTGGCGGATCGTGCCCAGCGTTCCCACGGCGAACAGGTCGTCGGGCCCCGGGTCGTTGGTCTTGGGCTGGCGCTGGGCGCACAGCACCACGCGCTTGTCGCGCTCCATCGCCTCCTTGAGCGCGGCGATCGAGCGCTCGCGCCCCACGAACAGCGGCACCACCATGCTCGGAAACACGATGATGTCCCGCAGCGGAAGCAGCGGCGCCTTCCGCTTGTCCTCGCCGCCCTCTCCGGTCCCTTGCGTCATGCTTCCCTCTACGTCGCGACGCGCGACGCCCTTGCGCCCTACCCTGGGCGCGGCATCGCGCGTCGTCTGCTCCACACGTCGTCGCGCTCACCATGAGCGCGCCTCAAGCTCACGCCGTCTCGGCCAACGGCGGCGCCGGCGACTCGTCGCCCTGCGCCTCCTGGATCATCTCCGGCGTGATAAGCACCTCGGTCACGTCCGTGTTTCCCGGCACGTCGTACATCAGATCCATCACTGTCTCTTATACACATCTCCGAGC
>CAJXPN010000213.1 GCA_913058025.1 uncultured Myxococcales bacterium
CGAGATTTCTGCCTGTCTCGTGGGCTCGGAGATGTGTATAAGAGACAGCATCTACGCCGAGGACCCCGAGTCCAACTTCATGCCCAGCCCTGGCCCCGTGACGTTCCTCAACGAGCCGTCCGGCCCCGGCGTGCGCGTCGACTCGGGCGTGTACTCCGGCGGCCGCGTCCCCGTGCACTACGACCCGATGATCTCGAAGCTCTCGGTCTGGGGCGAGGATCGCACCCACGCCATCGAGCGCATGCGCGCCGCGCTCGCCGAGTACGTGGTCGCCGGGATCGTGACCAACATCGCGTTCCACGGTGAGGTGCTCGCACACGAGGAGTTCCTGAGCGGCCGCTACGACACCGAGTTCGTGCCCCGCATGATGAAGGACCGCCAGGCGCCCGAGAATCAGCATACGGAGTGGGCCGAGCTGGCCGCCGCGCTCGCCTCGCACGTGCGCGACGAGGAGGTCGCGCGCGGAGGATCTGGTGATGGCGCGGGCGCTCCGGCGGCCGCGACGTCGAGCCGCTGGACGACGCTCGCGCGTCTGGAGCAGGGCCGCTCGTACTGAGCGGGTCGGTCGTGGTGCATGGTGTGACCAATGGTTGTGTGAAGGAGCGAGTCGATGCCTGAGTATTTTGTGATTGGAGCCGACGGCGAGGAGCGCCGCTACGAGATCGAGACCCGCGCCGACGGCCGCTACGCGGTGCGGACGCCCGAGGGCCGAGAGCTCGAGGTCGACGCGTACGCGCCCGGTGAGGGCCTCCTCAACGTGGTCTCCGAGGGCGCCGTGCGCGACCTCGTGGTCCATGAGGGCGCCGGCGAGGAGTGGGTCGTGGACGTCGCGGCCGAGCGCCACGTCGTCGAGGTGCTCAACGCTCGCGCCAGGAGGATGCGCGCGGCCGGCGTGGGCAGCTCGCGCGCCGGCGGCCCCGAGCTCAAGAGCCCGATGGCCGGCAAGGTCGTGGCGTGGCTCGTGGCCGTGGGGGACCAGGTCGAGCAGGGCCAGCCCATACTCGTCGTCGAGGCGATGAAGATGGAGAACGAGCTCAAGGCGCACGTCTCCGGCGAGGTCACCGAGTTGCCCGTGCCCACCGGCGAGAACGTCGAGGTCGGCGACGTCCTGGCCCGCATCGAGTCCGACGAGGCCTGAGTCGTCGGCTCGTGCGCGGCGGGCGACTGTCCGCCGCGCACTCCGGATTTGATCGAGAGGGGGGATGTGTGCGATGTGACCATGACGCGACGCGTCATGGTCGCGTGACTCCACGAACGATGCAGAGGCAATGATGAAGGGATACGAGGGCGTGAGGTTTCTCAACGAGCGGTTCGAGCGGGCGCTGATCCTGGAGGGGCCGGACCCCTCGCTCGACGCGTACTTGCGTGCCCAGGGGATCGAGCCCGAGCGCGTGCCCAAGGAGATGACCGACGACATCGAGGGGATCCTCGCGCGGCTCGAGCGTGGTCAGCACGACCTGCTCTACAAGCGCTCGAAGTTCCCCGTGGACGCGCGCGTGCTCGACGCGTCCAGCAACCTCGCCGCGGTCATGATGTGTTGCATCGGCGACGACTCGGTCGACAAGGAGGCGTGCGCCGAGCGCGGTGTCCTCGTGATGAACGACCCGATCTCGAACGGGCGCTCGGTCGTCGAGCTCGTGTTCGGTGAGATGATCACGCTCGCGCGCAGGATCTACGCCGCCAACGACGAGACCCACAAGAACGTCTGGGCCAAGAACAACAAGCGCCGCTACGAGCTCAAGGGCAAGACGCTCACGATCCTGGGCCTTGGCAACATCGGCAAGGCCGTGGCGCAGATGGGCGAAGCCTTCGGCATGAACATCTGCTTCTGGGACGACGCGGAGGTCCCGCGAGAGGTCGGCCGCGCGCTCGGTTGGACCGCGTGCGACACGATCGAGGAGGCGATGAGGGAGGGCGACTTCGTCACCGTGCACGTGAGCTCGGTCGACGCGAAGGGCGCATCGAACCGAGGAATGCTCACCTACGAGCGCCTCGCGTTGCTCGGCGCCTCCCGCGGCGAGAACTCCCCCAAGATCTTCATCAACGCCGGCCGCGGCTTCCTGCTCGAGCCTGGCGACTTGCTCCGCGCGGTGCGAGAGGGCCACATCAGCTGCGCCGCCGTGGACGTCTTCCCCGAGGAGCCCGGGAGCGGCGCGGACGCGTGGGAGAGCCCGTTCGCCGACGAGCCCCGCATCGTGACGACCCCCCACATCGGCGCTGCGACCCAGGAGGCGCAGCCTCGCATCGCCTCGTATGTGGCCGCGACCACGCGCGCCTTCAGCACCCAGGGCGCCGTGCGCTCGTGCACGTTCAGCCCCGGCAAGACCATCGGCGTGAACACCGAGCGCGCCTCGCACGTGCTCGCGGTCACGCACTCCGACGCGCGCGGCACCAAGAAGGCGATCAACGACGCCATCTTCGACGCCGGCTTGCACAACCTCGAGTCGGCCCACCGCGACTTCACCCAGTTCGGCTTCGCCTACGACGTCTCCGCCCTCAACGGCTTGCTCACCCAGGACCAACTCAGCGGTCTCGTGGACGCCGCGCGCGCAATCTCCGGCGACAAGACCGCCATCCGCGCGATCCGCCAGATCACGCTGTAGGAGGTGCTTTCTTTTTCTCTGGCTGCGCATCGCGCTTGTTCTTGGCTGCGCCTCGCTCGCACGTCTCTCCCTTCGGTCGAGGCGCACGACCACAACCTGCGCTGCGCGCTTGTTCTTGGCTTCGCATCGCTCGCGCGTCTCTCCCTTCGGTCGAGGCGCACGACCACAACCTGCGCTGCGCTCCGGTTGCTGCGATGCTTCGCATTTCGGCAGCGAATTAGGCTTGAACCTGTGAGCCTGAGCCGAAGCTACTGCCGCGGATCGCGGGGGAAGTAGCGAGCCCCGGCCGCATCGAGGTGATGCGTGAGCGACCCCGACATGGCGAACCTCATCACGAGGCGTTTGGTTTCCGTGCGGCAGTGGTGCGCGAGGCATCCTCTCTATTTGTCCTCCGACTTCGACGACTCCTGGAGGACGGATGCGCTGCGGCCCGTGTCCGCGGAGGAGCTCGAGCGGCGTCTGGACGGTCATGGTGGGTTGCTCGGGGAGGATGACTGCGCGGAGCTCGTCGAGCTCGTGAACGCTCGGCGTGAGAACCTCCTCAACTGCCATCACTCCTCTACCGTTGGTCGAGTGTCGAGAGGCCGTCTGCTCGTGTACGTGCCCGACTGGAACCTGTGTGATGGGGCTTCAGAGCACGCGTCGTATGGCTTCCTGGACCATCACAACATGCCGCCCTGGGACACGTGGGTCGCGTACGTGTCCGTGCCCATGCCCGTGAGTCATTCCGTGCGACGGTGGCGTCTGTCGGGTTATCTACTGAGTTGGGTGCCCGACGCGCTGGTCTCATTCGTCGGTCAGGGCATCTACATCAACCCGGAGCAGTGCATCGAGTGGTTCGACAGGTGGGATGACGCCGGCGAGCTCCGGGAGCTGCTCGCGGATGTCGCGGTAGGGTGGCCGTAGCGGCTCTTCCAACCGAGCGTTCAGGTAAACAGGGGGGGTCATGCTACCGAAATGAGCCCTCATCTGTTTCCCCGCGCTCCGCAGCAGGAGCTTCGAGCGGACGGACAGAGCCGCCACTGGCCCAGCCCCTGGACGATCGAAGAGCCCCTCTCAGGATTCGCTTCCGAAATGTGCGCTGCTCATTTCCTACGCGACCCGCGACAGCAGCTTCGACTCCACCAGACACGTGGGATCCGAATTCGCTGCCGAAACGCGAAGCATCGCAGCAACCGTAGCGAAGCGCAGGTTGTGGTCGCTCGGCTCGAACGAAGGGAGAGCTGTGCGAGCGATGCGCAGCCAAGAAAAAGCGCGATGCGCAGCCAAGAAAGAGAGAGAAGCTCAGAAGGTCCAGTCGACGCCGCCCATGATCGTCCTGAAGCCGCCGGGCTGGATGCCCTGGGGGCGGCGAGACGCGACGTGCACGTCCCCGGTGAGGTTCTTGCCGGACACGAACACCGTCAGGTCCCAGGGCGAGTGCGTGTAGGCCACGCGCGCGTCCAGGGTGAAGTACGCGTCGATGCGGCCGTTCGTACCGTCGAGCGTGGCGTCCTGGGTCTCGAAGTTGTCGGCGAACTGCTCCCCGACGTACGTGCCGCTGATCTGTGCGCTCGCGCCGACGGGGTGCACGTAGCCCAGGACGAAGTTGAGCAGGTGGCCAGGGGCGTAGGGGAGCCTGTTGCCCGAGATGTCGTCGGTCCAGCCGTCGCCGAAGGTCGCCTGGGTGAGCGTGTAGTTGATCGTGAGGGGCAGGCTCATCTCGCCGACGTCGAGGTGGGTCAGCGCGTCGTAGGTCGCGGAGAGCTCCACGCCCATGTGCGTCGTCTGCCCTGCGTTCACGAGGCCGTTGGCCACCACGCCTGAGGCCTCGGTCGGCTCGATGATCTGGTTGGAGAAGTCGAGCAGGAACCCGGTCAGCTCTCCCGAGAGCCAGTCCTCCATCCTGCCACGCGCGCCGAGCTCGTAGTTGATGGAGTACTCGGGTTCGAGGTCGAGCACCTCTCCGTCCGAGCCCACCGCGTCCTGGGTGCGCGGCGGCGAGAAGCCACGGTGCGCGCCCGCGTACACGGTGAGCTCGTCGAGGACGTCGTAGGAGACGCCCAGGCCCGGGATCACCGCCGCGGTCGTGACGCTCTCGTCGATCGGGCCGCGCAGGTCGGTCGGCGTGCCCGACTCGTCGCGCTGGCGGTAGATCTTGCGCTGTGAGCTCAGGACCTCGATTCGGGCGCCCGGTGAGACGCGCAGCGCCCCGTCGAGCATCATGAAGCGGTTGAGCGCGTAGAGGGCGAGCGCGTTGCCGTAGTAGCGCTCGTCCTCTCGGATGACGCCGCTGAGCGAGCCGCCGTTCTCACCGTTGATGCGCTGGTTCTTGAACACCTCGGTGTGCACGCGGGCGCCAGCGAGCAGCTCGCCCTCGACGCCCTCGCCCAGGCCGTAGTTCCATGTCGCGCGCGACTCCACGCCTGCCACGTCGTAGTAGCGGTTGCGGTTGCCCGTGCTGTCCCTGAAGAACACGCCGGAGCCGTCCTTGGGCGCGTCGGCGAAGTCGACCTGCTCGCCGGAGCCGTTGATGACGCGGTCGTAGGCCGTGCCTGGGTCACAGGCGTCCTCGGTGGCGCACCGGTCGAAGTCCTGGCGCTGCCACTCGCGGCTGACCTGCTGGGCGTAGGCGGTGGTCTGGAGCAGGACCGACTCACCCAGGAGCGCGTGGTGGCGCAGGTGCGCGCCGTAGCGGCGCACCGGGAAGCGGTCGTAGATCGCGAAGTTCTGGGTCGGGTCCGCGGCGAACTGGGGCGTGGTCAGGCCGAGGTAGGTCGAGCGCGAGAACTCGTCGTAGACGTTGAGTTTGACGTCGAACCACGAGGTCGGCGATGCCTGCGCGCGGAAACGCGCTGAGATGTCGGTCGCGGTGAGATCGAGCGATCGCGGGCCGTCGAAGCGGCGGTGGCCGACCTCGAAGAGGTAGCCGATCGCGCCGACCGTGTCGCCGACGCTGCCAGAGGCGGACACGTAGCCGAACGAGCCTGCCTGCGCGCGCACGTTCGCCGTGAACTCCTCGGGCGGCGCGTGCGTCACGAAGTTGACCACGCCGCCCACTGTCTGCGGGCCGTACAGGATCGCGCCCGCGCCCTTGATGACCTCTATCCTCTCGACCCGTTCGATCGGCGGTGCGTAGTAGAGGCCCGGGTTCATGTAGGGCGCGGTGGCGATCGGGATGCCGTCCTCGAGGACGAGCGCGCCGCGACTTCGCTCGGGGTCGAGCCCGCGGATGCTGATGTTCGGGCGCAGGCTCATGCCGTCCTCGCCGACGAGGTGTACGCCGGTCACGCGCCGCAGCATCTCGGAGGTGTCCAGCGGCGCGGCGGCCTCGATCTGCTCGGACGTGACGACAGCCGCGGCGCCCGGGATCTCGAGGAGTTCTCGGGGGCTCTCGCCTATGACGTCGAGGTCGGGCATCACGAGCGCGCCGTCCTCCGAGAGCAGGTCATCCCCCTCGCCGTAGCCGTAGGGGCCGTCGCCCATGTTCGAGAGCTCGGGCTCGGGTATGGCGGAGGGGTCCTCGATCGGAGCGTCCACCACGGGAGCGTCCGCCACAGGGACGTCCGCGACGGGGACCTCGGGGATCATCGGCTTCGACGGCTCGTCGGGCGTCTCCGTGACCGGCTGCTCGGGCGTCTCGGGCTGAACGGGAGGTTCCGGTGCGGTTGGGGTCGCGGGCTCGCCGTCGCCTAGCGAGGGCTCGCCCGGCGTGATCTGTCCATCTGGCTCGTCGACAGGTGCGTCGGGCGTCTCGGGTGACGACACTGGCGTGTCCGGCCCGACGGCCTCGCCTCCAACGGGCTCCGCGGGTGACCCGTCGGTCTCTTTCGGCGCGGTCTTCTTCGCGTCAGCCTTCTTCGCGTCGGCCTTCTTCGCGTCGGCCTTCTTCGCGTCAGCCTTCTTCGCGTCGACCTTCTCCACGGGAGGGGCGTCGCCATCGGAGGGCGTCGTGGCCTCCTCGGTGGACGTGGCCTCGACGGTGTCGTCGGAGGTCTCGGTGTCCTGCGCGAGCGCGGACGTGGATGTCGAGAGGATGAGCGCGGCGAGGAGGCAGCGCGTGGAGGCGTGACGCATGGGCGTGGTTCCTGTCGACCCGCGAGGCAGGCGCCCCGTGTCGGTCAGGGTGACGCGTGGGCGCTATCGGATCGTGTACTTGATGGGGATGTCGAGCGCCTGGCTGTTCCAGCCGAGTCCATCCGGGGGTCTGGGCAACGAACCCATTCGGCGTACCGTCTCGAGCGCGCCGTCGTCCAGGACTTTGTGTCCAGAGCTCTTGCGTATGGTCGCGGAGAGGACGCGGCCGTCGGCGTCGATGGTGATTCGGACGTAGGCCACGCCGGTCAGGCGAGCGCGCTTGGCGAGGCGAGGGTAGTGCTTGTGGCGGTTGAGCTCGAGGAAGACTGCCTTGCGGTAGCCCTTGAGCAGGCCGGCGCGGTCGACGCCGCCGCCCAGGCCCTTTCCTCCGACGCCGCTGCGCACGGAGCGGCCGCGGGCGCCGCGCGTCTCGGAGCCGTCGTCGGGTAGAGCCTGTCTCTTATACACATCTCCGAGCCCACGAGACAGGCAGAAATCTCG
>CAJXPN010000214.1 GCA_913058025.1 uncultured Myxococcales bacterium
GAGCACGACCAAGAGGTCACCGTCGAGCTCGCACGACACGAGCGCCGGGGTGATCCCGGGCATCTCGACGAGCACGCGCGAGCGCCCGTCACCCTCGTCGAAGACCTCGACGGAGGGGGCTCTGGAGGGGCCGACGACGACCTCCCTGGGCGAGGTGCGCGCGCGCGCGGCCTCTGCCTTCTTCTTTGGCGCGGGGGCCGACGCGCGAGCGGTCGGTTCGCGGGAGGGGATCGAGGACTGGCGCTCGCCGAGGCCGGTGGTGACGCGGACGTTGAAGAGGCCGCGGACGCGATCGCCCTCGGAGCCGAGCTCACCGGAGTGCTCGATGGAGCCGTCGCGGGCGCGCTCGCGGAGGCGGTCGACGAGGTTGGAGAGGCCACCCGCGAGGCCGCCCGCGAGGACGTTGCTGAGGAGGTCGAGGCCCTCGACGGCGCGCTCGAGGTCTTCGGGATCGTTCCGGTCGTCGTCGGACATGTGGGTGACTCAGCTCAGGGTGTTCTGGATGAAGGAGTAGGGGGCGATGGGGCCGGTGATCTTGATGAGGAGGGAGTCGTCGAGGTCGGCAGCGGCGGCCTCGACGGCGGCCTCGAGCGCGCCGTACTGGGCCGTGGAGACGAGCAGGCCGAGGTTGGCGACCTCGGCGTCACCGCGCAGGTCGCCGACGCTGGAGCGCTCGAAGTGTGGCGAGAGCGCGCCGAGGAGCTCGTCGGTGATCTCGACCTTGAGCGACTCGAGGCGAGCGGCGAAGTGCTGCCCGAGGTCGATCTTCTGCTCGTGCGTGGGCTGGCCGCCGTCGGCGAAGAGGGCGTCGCGGGCGGCGGTGAGCTCGGGGTCGAGCGAGAGGACGTGCGCGAAGAGGTCCTCGACCTTCCAGGAGACGCGCAGGCTGAGCTCGACGCGGCCGCGCACGGCGTCGAGCTGGGCGCGCAGCGTCTCCTCGTGGCGCGCGAGGAAGTCGCGCACGTCGTCGGGGCTGTCCGCGACCATCCCGAAGGCCATCGGGAGGACGGCGCGCTGTGAGAGCAGGCCGTTGACGGCGTCGTGGTGAATCTTGAGGTTCTTGCGCCTGGGCCTCAACTTACGCGGGTCGACGGGGCTGACGAACGCGACGACGGAGTCGTGCGACACGACCTCGATCGGGGCGTCCTTGAAGCCGATGAGCCCAGCGGTCTGGAGGTCCGGTGAGGCCTCCGTGATGGCGAAGATGTAGCGCTCGTTCATGTCGGTCCTCGCGGGCGTGTGGTCAATACTTGAAGGTGAAGGTGCCGGAGCGGAGCTCGTCGATGGTCATGCCGGAGCGGGTGGAGTCGTCGGGGTCCTGGTCGGACTCGACGCGGCGGGCGGGCCGGCGCTCGGTGGCGCGCTCGGCGGCGTCCCCTCCGCGGGACTCGACCTCGGCGATCCTGGCCATGAGCGAGGCCGTGCGCGTGTCGGCGAGGTCGATCTCGTTCTCGCAGTTCGCGATCTGGGCGAGCAGCGCGTCGCGGATCTTGACCTGCCGGGCGCGGGTCATCTGGAGGTTGGCGATCTCCATGTAGAGCGAGTGCGTCTGCGCCTCGCCCTGGGGCATGCCGTAGGTGGGGCGAGGGCGTGAGGAGGAGGGGCGCCTGGGCCGAGAGGGCTGGGCGTAGACGCGGCGAGGCTTCGTGTCGCTCATGGTGTGCTCCGTGGTTCAGCGCCAGTGGGAGTCGATGAAGGCGTCGATCTGGGCGGCGACTTCGAGGATCGCCTCGTCGCCGACCGAGGCGAAGCCGGAGAGCAGGACGTCGTGGCAGACGCCGCGCACGAACGGGTCGCGGGCGGAGAGCGTGCGACCCGGGCGGTGGAGGACCTCACACAGCGCGACGGAGGCGCGGACGCTGGGCCAGGGGGTCGAGGGGTCGAGGGCGCGGACGTGGCGCACGAGCTTGACGACGTCGTTGGCGAAGGACATCGGAGCGCGGCCGCGCTCGGAGGCGATCTGGACCTCGGTGTCGAGGGCGGGAGAGCGCAGCCGGATGGTGATGATGCGGTCGAGGAGCGCGTCCTGGGTGCGGTGCGTCCCGGCGTACTCGGCGGGGTTGGAGGTGAGGATCGCGCGGAAGCTCGGGTGGACGCGGACGAAGCCGCGGCCGCCGCGGCTGGGGACGCTCAGGATCCCCTCCTCCAGGACGCTGAGGAGGACGTTGTTGGCGTCGGGCTTGGTGCGGTTGAACTCGTCGTAGATGAGGGTGTAGCCCTCGCGGCAGGCCTTGGAGAGGCGGTTGTCGACCCAGACCTGCTTGAACTCCTCGTGGGTCTTGACCACGGAGTGGATGTAGTTGTCGACGACGCGTGAGCGCCGGTAGCCGGTGTTGGCGCCGACGAGGTCGGAGCTGGCCATCTCGTGGTTGCCGTGGAGCAGGATCGTGGGGCGAGCGAGCTGCGCGGCGAGGTGGAAGGCGAGCGTGGACTTGCCGACGCCGGAGGGGCCGGCGAGGTGCACGGGGTAGCCCGCGTCGAGGTAGGCGGTGGCGCGGGAGCAGACGTCCTCGAGCTCTGGGGTGAGGACGAAGTCTTCGCTGGGCTCCGGGACGAAGGCGTCGGAGTCGTGCCGCGCGCGCGCGGAGGCGAGCGAGGCGGGTGCGGAGGAGGACTGCTGCATCGGCTCGCCGTGTGATGGAGGCGAGCCGGACGCGCGGGCGCGCTCCGTGGTCGCCGAGGTGGATGAGGTGCGCGAGGCGGAGCCCAGGTCTCATGGCCGCCATGTTGGAGGCCGTCACGGGACCTGAGTCCTGCCTCGCCGCGGACCCTCCTCGGGTCCGCGGCGCCGATCACGGGATCAGGCGGCGGGGGCGGCTGCGGTGGACGTCAGGCCGATGCCTTCGGCGTACTTCAGGTAGGTCTCGACGGACGCGATCACGACGCGCGCCTCGATCGAGACGAGCTCGATGCCGACGAGCGAGATGCGGACCCACGCGTCGATGACGATACCCTTGTCGAGGATGCGATCGACGACCTCGGCCAGACCGCTGGAATTCGTGGACTTCTGAATCTCTGCCATGACGCACCTCTTTGATGGTTTTGGGTTCTACCCTTGAGAAGACGAGGGACGACCAGACACCGAACCCTCTAGACCAATAAGACCACATTTAGCGCTAAGACTCAACACCCGGCACAGTACATTTTTGGCATAATTAGACATGAACATGGAGGAATTAGCACCTGGAGCCTCAAAACATACTTAGCGCTGCACTGGATCAGCGCTAAGACATGACGTCAGCCGTTCTCGACGGCGAACGTGGCGAGCGCCTCGATCGCGCGCTCGAGGCGCTCGAGGCGAGCATCGAGCGCCTCCATCTTCTCGTCGTGGCGCGCGGCCTCGAGCTTGCGCTCGGCGCGATCGACCTCGAGCAAGCGGGTCGCCTCGGTGATCTGCTCGGTGTCCAGGGCGTCGGGGGCAGAGCTCGACAGGAACGACGCGCCCTTCCACCAGTCCATGCCCATCTCCTGGGCCTTGTCGACCGAGCAGATCACCAGACGGATCTGGATCGTGAGCAACTCGATGTCGGCGAGCTGGACGCGGATGTCCCCGGCGATCACGACGCCGGTGTCGAGCACGCGCTCGAGGATGTCGGCCATCGTGTCCTGGCGGGGGGCGCCGTACGCGCGGGCTTTGGGGGTCTGCTGGCTCATGTTCGTATCACTCATCGATGTAGTGGACGCCGCCGAGGTCGAGTTCGAGGTCGTCGACGTCGAGGCCGAAGGCCTCGCACATACGCACGATCTCGTCGGACTGAGCCATGAGCGCGGTGCCGAGGCGCTCGAGCTCTTCGTCGGAGAGCGACCCGCGCTCCATCCGGCGGATCGCCTGCCGCTCGAGCAGCTCGTGGACGAGCTTGACCAGCGTCAGGACGAGCTGGGCCAGGCCGTTGCCCTCGCTCGAGTCGTCCAGGTCGATGCGCCGCGCCTGGGCGACGTCGAAGTCCACGCTCATGAGCCGGTCCTCCCGGTGAACGCGCGCGCCGGGGCCAGGGCCCCCGCGTCCAGCGCGGTGTCGACCGAGCTCAGGAAGAGCCTCAGGTCCAGGTAGAGGAGCTCGATGTCGGCCACCGAGATCACGATCTCACCCCTCAGCACGACCCCTCGATGGAGCACGCGGTCGAGGACCTCGCAGAGCTGGGTGTCCAGGCCCTCCTTTCGCGGCCGGGTCATCGCTCACCTCCCATGATCTCGTCGATCTCGTCGAGGCGGTCGAGGAGCTGCTCCTCGAGTTCGTCGAACTCGTCCTCCTCGAGGTCCCCCGCCTCGAGCATCAGGTAGAGCTCGTTGAGGCGGCCGCGGATCGACTCGCGCTCGCGGTCGAGCTCGCCCTCGACGGCCTCGTGGATCGAACGAAAGATCCACATCGTCGAGGTCATGGGTGCCTTCAGGAGTTTACCCAACATCACAGCCCCCTTTCGAGTGTGCGAACCTACCAGGCGCTAGCCCAGTCGGTAGTAGTACGTGCTCTTGGGAAGCCCCACGAGCTCGCAGGCTCTGTTCAGCCCGAGCTCCTCCTTGTGCGCGTCGACGGCGGCGACCTTCGCGTCGATGCTCACGTCCTGCTCGCACAGCCCACGCACGAGCTCGAGCTCGCGCTCGAGCTCGCCCACGCGCGCCGTCAGCGCGACTCTGGCCGCCCTGCCCTCCGGGTCCTCCGCGTCCGCGCGGAACGCGGCCGCGGCGTTCCTCGTGAGCTGCGCCTTCCAACGCGACAACGTCACCGGGTGCACGCCGTACTCCTGGGCCACGGACGTGTCCGTCTCTCTCGAACCCATCGCCTCCATGACGACCTTCGCCTTGAATTCGGGCGTGTAACGCTCCATCCGATGCGCTCCTTCGCGGTGGGTTCCCGTCGTTCCCTCTGGATGGATCATTCTGGTACATCACGCGACCTCGTGTCGAATCGAATTCTTAGCGCAGACCCGGTACAGAGACATCAACCCGCGAGTTCGCGCGCCTGGCGGATCCAGTGGTCGACGTTGGCGAACCTCGCGAGGTCCCCCAGCGCGGCGTTGAGCTGGGCAGGCTCGCTGGACGCGATCACGTCGAAGGTCTCGAAGCCCGCGCTCACGAGGACCTTCTTCGTGCTCGGCCCCACGCCCACGATCCTCTCGAGGTCGTCGGGCTCACCCGTCCTGGCGCGCGGCTTCGCGGGAGCGGGCTTGGGAGCGGGCGCGGGCGCCGCCTGAGCGCGCGCCGGGGCCGGCGCCGCGGGCGCGCTCGCGGGCGCGCTCGCTGGAGCCTTCGCGGGCGCGCTCGCTGGCGTCGCCTCACCGGCCCAGGCCTGGCGGGCGACGTCGAGCTCGGCGCGGAACTCGGCGCGGGTGACCGCGCCCTCGGCCTTGATCTTGGCGACGTCCTCGCGCACGCCGACGAGCGCGTCGGCCCGCTTCGCGCGCGACTCGGCGTCCCGCTCGACCCGCTCCTGGGCGAACTGGCCCACGAGCTCGCGCGCCTCCTGGCGCACCGTGGTCACCGAGCTCACGATCTCCTGGACCTGCTCCTGGAGCGACCCCTTGAGCTGCGCGGCGCGCTCGGTCCGCGTCACCCTCGACTCGATGAGCGCCTCTCGGGCCTCACCGGTCACGCGCTCGACGTCCCCGCGCAAGCGCTCCAGCGTCTCCTGGCGCTCCTGCTTCCCGCGGTCGATTTCTTCGCGCAGCCTGCTCATGTCCGTTGCCATACCCATGTCCGTAACCTCCTTGAATGGTTCGAGATCAGCCCCGAGGCTTGATCGAGATGAAGGGTTTGCCCGCCGAGACCTTGACCTCCATGACGAGCGCGTTCGATCCGTACTTCTCGCGCGCCATGCTCCGCTGCTTGCTCACGCGCTCGGAGAACTTGCCGAAGTCGATGGGGCGCTCGATGACCTGACACCTGTGCATCACGATCACGAAGTCCCTGTACAACCTCAGGATCTCGTCCTCAGAGTTGACGTGCTCGTCGGCCGGTCGCGCGCGGCGCTCCTGGCCGAAGTTCGACAGCGTCGGCATCCGCACCGTGTCCAACTGCTCACGCGCGCTGAGCGCGTCGATGTTCCGCGTCATCACGACATCGGGGTTCTGCGTGACCGTCTTGAGCGAGTTCGGCAGCAGCCGCTTGCGCGACGACGCCCTCGAGCGCCTGCTCGACGACTCGGGGACACGCTGGAGCCTCCTGCGCTTGCGGCGCGTCGGCTTGAGGATCCTCGCCTGGGGCGCGCTCCTGGAATCATCAGCGGCCTGCTCGTCCTTCGACTTCGCGGTCCTGAGCACGCGCGCGCCCTGTATCTTCTGAGGCTCCTGAGCCTCCTGAGGCTCCTGAGGCTTCTGAGGCTCCTGAGGCTCAGGAGCCTCAGGAGCCTCCCTGGCGCCCCGCTCGCTCTCGGTCGACTCACGCTCCAGGCGCTTGAGCTCCGTGAACGACCTGGAGGGCGCGCTCACGGCCTCCTCGAGCGCGTTCACGCCGATCGCGGTGATCTCGTCCGCGACCTGGAAGTCGCTCGAGATCCCGTGGATCTTCTCGTGGCGGCGGCGGCGCTTCGACATCAGGTCGATGTCGGTGAGGTCGGACTCCTCCTCGAGCCCGCCGCCGAGCGACGAGAAGATCGAGTCGAACGACGCCCGCGCCCTGGACGCCTGCGACCCGGTCGCCTTCGACCCGGTCGCGTCAGGCTCGTCCCCGTCGACCACGGAGTCCGTCGACAGGTCGACGAGCGCGCCGCCCTTGCCCGACTTGAAGTACGCCACGCGCAGCGGCTTGATCCGCCCGATCGAGGACACCTGAGAGATCTCCTCGAGTTCCCAGGCCTCCGACGCCCTGGCCGCGCTCGGCGGATCCGCGAGGACGTCAGACTCCGCGGCCCCCAGCTCTGGCTTGTCGAACCTGGGGCGCGAACGCTCCGTCCAGAGGTCGAGCGTGAAGTCCGCCCCGGGCTTCGCGCCCCGGGGAGACACGCCCGGGGTGTTGATCGCAGACACGCTCAGCCCCTCGAGCGGCCTCGACTCCTCTCCACCCTCCTGGGTCCCACCACGCACGAGCTCCGCGCTCGCCGCTCGCTCGCCCCGCTCGCGCTCATCGAGGAGCTGCTCGATGAAGTCCAGATCCTCATCGAGGAAGCTCATGTCCTGTCTCTTATACACATCTCCGAGCCCACGAGACAGGCAGAAATCTCGT
>CAJXPN010000215.1 GCA_913058025.1 uncultured Myxococcales bacterium
GTCCACGAGCGCGCCAAGGCGGGGCTCCGAGCCCTCGGCGAGGGCGCGCGCGCCGCGCTAGAGGAGGGCTCCAGCGCGCGCAAGCGCGCCGTCAAGGAGTTCTGCGAGCTCAGGCTCGAGGAGCTCGGGGAGCCGGGCGAGGGCGTCCAGGAGGCAGGTCTCTTCGAGCAACTCGACGAGGCCACGAGGGCGTCCATGATCAGCCGCGTCGAAGAGATCCGCACCAATGAGACCAGGTCCAGGGATAGGGTCTGGAAGAAGTTCATCACCAAGGAGGTGTCCAGCGCGCCGGTCGCATGGCTCGCCGCCGAGCTGCACGTGATGAAGTGGGGCGTGAGCGGGTACGACATCCAGGACCTGATCATGAGGACCCTTGAGGTCCTCGCCGACCACGAGGAGGCGGAGCGCATGTGGGCGACCTACCTCGAGGAGTTGTGCGCGACGGACGCCTCCGACGCCCACAAACGGGGGCGCTTCATGAGGCACGCCGAGCGCGCGCCCAGGGAGGTCTTCGCCGAGTGCATGAGGTCCGCGTTGCCCGTCCACACGGGGCCGATGGCTGCCGACATGTTCGAGCTCTACGCCGAGCGTCGCGAGCGGCTGACGCCCGAGCTGGTTCGTTTCGGTATGACCCACCGGCTCAAGAAGGTCCGCGACGCGGCCGCGTCGCTGGTGGGCTACTGGAGGGCCTCTTGTGACCCCGCGCCGCTCCTGGAACTGGCGAGCGCGCGCAAGAAGGACCACCGCGCCGCCGCGGCGCAGGCGCTCGCCAGGTGCCACGTCGACAACCTCGTCCCCTTCCTCGACGCGCTCGAGGAGTGGGCCGACGGTGAGCGGGTCGAAGCGATCGCGTCCCAGATCACCGGGACCATCGAGCGCGTCCGCGCGGCGAACTCGGAGTAGCGTCCGCGACGCGGCCCCAGGTCGAGGTTCGCGCGAGGTTGACAGTGTGTGGGGGGTCCTCTAAGGTTCGCGCTCCGCGGGCTGAGAAATCAGCCCAGGCGCGCATTCTGCCTAAGGATACGCGTTCGGATAAGAGCCAGAAAGACCACGCGCGGACCAGACCCGAGGCCTCAGACCGCGCGACAGAATGACGTTTAAAAGTTGTCAGTGAGCACACGTGTGCTTGCGGGCGTCGGTGGTCGAGAACACGAGCTGAGGTCGAGCCAGAGTATGTCGACGGATCAAAGCAACAACGGTACGGGTTTCCCTTCACTTGAAGACTTCGAGGCTCTGCTTTCGGAGTACGAGGGCGACCAGCGCGTCGTGCGCGAGAACGAGATCACCACGGGCCGCGTGCTCGAGGTTGGAGAGGAGTACGTCCTCGTCGACATCGGCTACAAGTCGGAGGGTCGTATCCCTCTCGACGAGTTCAAGGACGCGTTCGGCGCGATCTCGATCGCCGCCGGCGACGACATCGACGTCCTCGTCGAGTCGCGTGAGGACGACAGCGGCCAGTGCGTGCTGAGCAAGGAGAAGGCCGACCGGATGAAGGTCTGGGAGGAGATTTCTCTCAAGGCCGAGAACGACGAGCTCGTGCGCGGCACGATCGTCAGCCGCGTCAAGGGCGGCCTCCAGGTCGACATCGGCGTGAAGGCGTTCCTGCCGGGCTCGCAGGTCGAGCTGCGCCCCACGCGTAACCTGGACCGCTACATCGGCCAGCAGTACGCGTTCAAGATCATCAAGTTCAACAAGCAGCGCGGCAACATCGTGCTGTCGCGTCGCGCGTTGCTCGAGAAGGAGCGCGAGGAGCTCAAGAAGAAGACCCTCGAGAAGCTCGTCGAAGGCGCAGTGATCGAAGGCATCGTCAAGAACATCACCGACTACGGCGCGTTCGTGGACCTCGGTGGTATCGACGGCCTCCTGCACATCACGGACATGAGCTGGGGTCGCGTCTCGCACCCGAGCGAGCTGTTCGGGATCGGCGACGAGATCCAGGTCAAGGTGCTCAAGTTCAACTCGGACAACGAGCGCGTGTCCCTGGGCTACAAGCAGCTCACCCCTGACCCGTGGGACGGCGCCGAGCGCCGCTACCCCGAGGGCATCCAGGTGCTGGGCAAGGTCGTCAGCCTCATCGACTACGGCGCATTCGTCGAGCTCGAGGAGGGCATCGAGGGCCTCATCCACATCTCCGAGATGAGCTGGACGCGTCGCATCAAGCACCCGTCCAAGATGGTCTCCGAGGGTGAGATCATCGAGGTCGTGATCTTGAGCCTCGACATGCGAGACAAGAAGGTCTCGCTCGGTATGAAGCAGATCGAGCCGAACCCGTGGACGCTCCTCGAGGAGCGTTACCCGGTCGGTACCCGCATCCTGGGTAAGATCCGCAACATCACCGACTTCGGTATCTTCATCGGTATCGAGGACGGCATCGACGGCCTCGTGCACATCTCCGACATCTCCTGGACTCAGAAGATCAGGCACCCGTCGGAGATCTACAAGAAGGGCGACGAGGTCGAGGCGGTCGTCCTCAACATCGACGTCGACAACGAGCGGTTCTCGCTGGGCATCAAGCAGCTCGAGCCGGATCCCTGGGAGCTCATCCCCTCGCGCTACCCGCCAGGGAAGTCGGTCCCGGCCAAGATCACCAAGCTCACCGACTTCGGCGCCTTCGCCGAGATCGAGGAGGGCATCGAGGGTCTCATCCACATCTCGGAGCTCGCCTACGAGCGCATCGAGGACCCGAGCCAGGTCGTCAAGGTCGGCGAGGAGCACAAGGTCGAGATCATCAGCGTCGACCCCAAGGAGCGCAAGATCGCCCTGTCGATCAAGAGCCACAAGCGTCGCTCCGAGTCGGGCAACCTTCGCGAGTACAGCGACGACAGCGGCGCGACGGCGCAGCTGGGCGACCTGCTCAAGGACAAGCTCGCCGACACGTTCAGCGAGGAGGAGTGACGCAATGGGCGAGCCCAGCTCGCCCGCCCGCGCCACCCCGTGAATGAATGAAAGCCCCTCTCTTCGGAGAGGGGCTTTTCGTTTTCTTGCTGTCTCGGAGTGTCCGAGAGGGCGGCTCGTGTGGTGCGGGGCTGTTTTTGTGTGTTCGAGATGGCGAAGCAAACGCAAGGGCGGCTACTGCCCCGAAACACACGCGCCGCCATCTCGAACGCTCCCCAAACAACAGGTCGAACTCCAACCCGCTGCCGAAATCAGCTTCCTCCTATTTCTCCCGCGATTTCTCCCGCGATCCGCGACAGGAGCTTCGGCTCAGGCGCACGGGTCGAAACCGAATTCGCTGCCGAAATGCGAAGCATCGCAGCAACCGTAGCGAAGCGGAGGTTGTGGTCGCTCAGCTCGAACGTAGTGAGAGCTGTGCGAGCGATGCGTCGCCAAGAAAGAGCCCTCCCACAGCGAACACGTGGAGTCCGAATTCGCTGCCGAGGTGCGCAGCATCGCAGCAACCGGAGCGAAGCGGAGGTTGTGGTCGTGCGCCTCGACCCAAGGGAGAGACGCGCGAGCGATGCGCAGCCAGAGAAAGGAGAGACGCGCGAGCGATGCGCAGCCAGAGAAAGAGAGCCAGATTGACACGGGGGTGTGTTCGCCACTAAACTCTTAAGAGGTTGCGAAACAAGCGTCTTTTGGATTGACGAGCCTGCGATGGTCGCGCTTCGACGCGACGAGCGGGCGAACCTGGAGGGTCTCGATGGCTCAACTTCTCACCTCGCAAGGTGGCACGGAGCTCACGGTAGAAGAGCTCAAGGCCGAACACGCCAACCTGGAGACGAGGCTCGATGAGCTTGGTCGTCAGCGGTGGCTGAGCCCCGAGGAGCAGTACGAGAAGGCGGTCATCAAGAAGCGCAAGCTGGCGATCAAGGATCGCATCCAGCAGCTAGGCTGAGCCGGCGCGCCCAGGACATCCGACATCATTCAGGGGGAGCTGGCGGCTCATTCGGCGGCGAAGGCCTCGTCGAGCTGGGCCTCGTCCTCGCTCAGGTGCAACGCCTTGATCTGCTCGGTGAGCTTCGTGTGCGTCTCGAGGTCGACGAGGTCGAGCGCGGTGCGCTCGCCGAGGATCACAGAGAGCGCGTCGGCGTGGGACCGGCGCAGCTCGCCCAGGGGGCTGCCGGGCTCCTCCCTGGAGGGGGCGTTCAGGCTGGCGAGGATGTCAGCGAGCGTGATCTTGTCGAGCGCGCGTGAGGGGAGCAGGAGGCGAGCGTTGCCGCTCCCTCGACCGGCGAGGGTGAGGTGGCCTCTGCGCAGGAGCGTGTCGACGGTCGCGCGCACGAGCGCGGGCGGCAGGCCGGTCTCGTGGCGAAGGGTCGCCTCGGAGACCTTGCCGTCGCCGGCGGCCCATGAACTCGCGATGGGGGCGAAGATCGCGAGCGGCGCGAGCTGGTCGAGGACCTGCCGCTCGGCGTGACCACCCTTGAAGAGGGTGTGGAGTGGGGCGTCGGTGCGGATGAGCTGTGTGAAGTGCTGGTGGCAGTAGGCGAGCTCGGCGCCGAGCAGGATGACCGACCAGGTCACGTAGACCCACGCCATGAAGATCGGCGCCAGCCCGAGCGTTCCGTAGAGGCGGTTGTAGGAGTCGATGATCACGAGGTTGACGTACTGGTTGAACCCCCACTTCGCGAGCTCGAAACCCAGCGCGGTCGTGATGCCCGCGAGCGCGGCGGATCGCCAGGAGACGCGCGCGTTCGGCAGGATCTTGTTCATGAGCGTGAAGACGACCACCGCCGCGCCGATGGGGATGAGCGCGTCCATGAAGCCCGTGTCCAGGCCGATGCGTGAGGCGATGAAGAGCTGCGCGCGCGCCGACTGGATGACCGAGAGCATCAGGAGCGTCGGGCCGAGCGTGAGCAGCGTGTAGAACATGATGAACTTGGAGATGAGCGGGCGGTCGTGCGCGCCCCTCCAGATGTCGGTGATCGCGCGCTCGATGGAGTTGAACAACAGGACCGAGATGACGAGGAGCATCACGCCGTTGAGCCCACCGAAAGACGCAGCGCCCTTGCTCGAGAAGTCACTGAGGTAGACCGCGATCTGGCCGCCCGAGGTGGGGAAGAGCTGCTCGAGGTACTGGACGACGTCCTCGTTGCCGGGCTCGAAGATGCCCCATGCGCCGAGCAGCGCCGTGACGACCGAGAGCAGCGGGATGATGGACAGGACGGAGACGAACGCGAGCGCCGCGGCCTGGCGCAGCGTGCGGTCTCGAGTGGACTCGCGCGCGATGAGGCCGATGAGCTGGAGAGGCTTCGCCCAGGCGCGGGTGGAGGGCTCCAGCCCATGCTCCTGGCCGTGGCGGTACGCGTAGAGGACGCGCGCGACATGTGAGGCGCGCGCGTCCTTGGAGTGTGTCGTTGCGTCGTCGGGCACGTCTTGGCTCACACACTGTGGAGGAATGGGGCATCGGAAGTGCGCTGTTACACTAGCAGAACCGAGCGGTCGGTGGTGGGGGGGGCGCACGTTTTTTGGTCAGAGGCTCGACCACATGTAGTGTGGTCGGCGAACGAACGACGCACGTGAGGTGGTGAGGACAGGGAGGTCCACACGCTGATGAGCGCGCGAGGTGGTTTCGGATGGATGAGATGGCACAGATCAAGGGGGCGTTCGCGCGGTTGGGGGTGCTCGGCATCGGCACGTTGTGTCTGATCGCGGTGACGCCGGAGTCGTCGGCCGAGCGATCGACGACGCAGGCCGGGGTCGACGCGATCTCGATCGCGTCGGTGGAGTCCGTGGGCGCACAGCTCGACCAGCCCGCCGCGCTCGACGCGGGGCGCGGGGCGATCGCGCGAGCGCGCCGCCTCGCCCACTACGGCGCGCTCTCCGAGCGCGCCGGTGACGCGCTCGTTGTCGCAAGAGAGGACCTCGCCCGTGGCCGACACGCCGAGGCCCAGGAGCTCACGCTCACGTTGCTGGAGAAGCTCGCGCCGCCCGCCGACCGCGCCCCTCGGGGCGCTCAGCGCGACGTCATCGACAAGGCGAACCTGCTGCTCGCGCGGGCCTACCTGGGCGGCGAGCGCCCCGAGGACGCGTTGACCGCGCTCGAGGCGATGAGCGGCAAGAGCCCCGTCGAGGACTACAGGTTCTGGCTGCGCGCGAACGCGCTCACCGCGCTCGAGCGGTGGGACGAGGCGAGGGCGGCGTACCTGGTCGTGGCCAAGGAGGACGGCAGCCCGATGACGCACCGCGCTCGGGTCGCCGCCGCCCACACGCTCTACGACGCCACGAAGTGGGAGGAGGCCGAGCGCGCGCTCGGCCGCGTGAACACGCTCTACCCCGACTACCCTCGCCGACACATCTCGCTCTACGAGTACGCGCGCTCGCTGGACATGCAGAACAAGCTCGAAGAGGCCGCCGAGGCGTACCAGAAGACGTGGTTCGAGTACCCCTACAAGCAGCGCGGGGTGCGCGCGCTCGAGCGGCTCGACGAGCTCGGCGCGATGGGCCACGTCCCGGCCGCGATCCCCGAAGAGGACTTGTTCAAGCGCTACCGCTGGCTCAGGATCAACAAGCACTGGGACGTCGCCAAGAGGTTGTTCCGCGAGCTCGAGGGGTCGATCACCGCCGAGCGCGGTGAGCACGACGAGGTCGTGCACAAGATCTGGTACGAGCTCGGCAAGAATGCTTACATTCCGAAGCGTTACGAGGAGTCTCTCGTCCACTTCACGCGCCTCAAGGACGCGTACGAGGCGGGCCACACCGACGGCGTCGACCCCGAGGACATGTACCGCTACTACGCGATCGTGGTGGCGAAGTTCGGCCGGCTCGACGAGGCCGTCGCCGCGCTCGACAAGAGCAACGCCAAGGCGCGGCCTCGCGACCGCGCCATCGCCAAGGCCGAGTTCCTGGCCGATCACGCGCGGTACGCGCGCGCCAGGAAGGTCTACGACGGCATCCTCACCGACGCCCAGAAGCTCGGCTGGGACTACACCTGGCTGCTCTACAAGACCGGCGCCTTCGAGTCCGCCACGCAGAACTTCGAGCGGCTCGCGCAGCGCTCGAGCGGCAGGACCAAGGCGAAGTACATGTACTGGTTCGCGCGCGGTCTGGAGCGTTGGGGCAAGCCGAAGGAGGCGAAGGCCGCGTTCAAGGCCGTCATCGCGAAGCACCGCACGACCTACTACGGGATGCAGGCGGCGAATCGGCTCGACGACATGAAGACTGTCTCTTATACACATCTCCGAGCCCACGAGACAGGCAGAAATCTCG
>CAJXPN010000216.1 GCA_913058025.1 uncultured Myxococcales bacterium
CTACACAGAGTAGATCGTCGGCAGCGTCAGATGTGTATAAGAGACAGGTCGTAGAGCAACCCCGGGTCCATGATCGGCAGGTTGAGCGAGCCTGGGCCGTTGTACGAGACCGCGTTCCAGTGACCGTAGGTGTGGAAGCGCGCCGGGCTGACGCCGACCTCGAGCGAGCGGTACGCCGGCGGCATCCCGTCAGGGTAGAAGTCGGGGTGGGTGGCCACGAACTGGTCGATGGTCCCACGGCGTGAGCTGAGCGCGTGCGCGCTGTGGTTGAAGCCCTCGGCGCGCGGGCGGTCACCCGTGAGCGCGACCATGAACCCGCGCATGTGTCCATCGCCCTGCCCTGGCGGCTGCACCGGGACATCCGTGTGGGGCTCGTAACCCGTGGCGACCGAGACGCCTCGCCCGGCCAGCGGCGCGAGCAGCTGCGAGGGCGCATAGCCCGCGCCCGTCTGGCCGGGGGTCCAGTGGTCGGGGTGTCCCGCGGCGGCCTGCTGGACGCCGTGCCCCGCGTGCCAGGGCATCCCATTGGCCCAATAGAACAACCCGAAGAAGCGCGTGTCCTCGCCGCTGGCGAGCGCGCCCTTCGACGTCAACATCGCCTCCATCATCGGGAGGCCGAGCGAGGCGAGCGCGCCCGAGGCGAGCGCGCCCTTGAGGAACGTGCGGCGCTCGAGCATGCCTGGGCGTCCGTGGCGAGATTTCATGGCTCATCCTCCGTGGAGAGGGTCCGAAAGCCGTCGCTGAGCGCGACCGCGAGGACGAGGTCCTTGAAGCGGTAGCCGGATGCCGCGAACCGCTTCTGGAGCGCGTGGAGGGCCCTGGCCTCGGAGTCGGACTCGAGGCGACCTTGCGCGTGGCGGTAGAACTGGAGGGTCATGCAGTCGGGAAGGCGCGTGGAGGTCGACAGGAGGTCGGCCAGGTCGCGCGCGTCGGCGAGCGGGACGTCGTCGAGGCTACCCGACGTGTCGATGGCGTGGCCGTTCTCGTCGTCGCGCCAACGGCCGGTGGAGTCGAAGTGATCGAAGAGGTAGCCGGGAGGATCAATGAACGCGTGGCACCCTGCACACTGCGGGTCCTCACGGTGCGCGTCGAGGCGCTCGCGCAGCGTCCTGGGCTCCTCTCCAGGCTCGTCATCGAGGTTGAGGTCGACGTCGTCGGGCGGCGGCGGGACCTCCTGACAGAAGAGGCGCTCGCGCAGGTACTTGCCGCGGAGCGTGGGAGAGGTCTCCGTAGGGTGCGCGTTCATCGCGAGGAACGCGCCGAGCGTGAGGATGCCCGCGCGCGGGCTGTCCTCGGGGAACTCGACAGGGACGAAGGCGACGGGTGAGGCGCCCGGCGCCTCGACGCCATAGAGCGCCGCGAGCTCGGAGTTGACGAAGCCGCGCGGCGCGCTGAACAGCTCCCGGACGTCTGCGTCTCGCCGGTAGACGACGTCGTCCACGAGCAGCCTGACCTCCATCTCCATCGAGCCGGGCAGCGTGCTCGAATACCAGGGGTAGAGCGCGGGGTCGCGGTCGACCTGCTCGATCTTGGAGAGGTCGAGGTACTGCGCGAAGAAGTCCTGCGTGGCGGCGCGGGCGCGAGGGTCCGCGATCATGCGGCGCGCGTGCGCCTCGAGCGAGGCCTCGTCGACGAGCTCTCCGGCGCCGGCCGCGGCGAGCAACGTGTCGTCGGGGGGCGTGTTCCAGATGAGGAACGAGAGCCGGGAGGCCATCTCCCACGACGAGAACCGGCGACGCGTCGGGTCCCCCGGGTCCTGCTCCCCGACCTCCACGCGGTAGAGGAACCGGGGCGACTGGAGCATCCCCGCGACCGCGGTGCGCAAGCCCGCCCAGGGGTCGCCGAGCGCGGCGCGCTCCGCCAGGTCGACCCAACGGTCGAGCTCGTCCGGGGTCAGCGGGCGACGGAACGCGCGCTGGCCAAACCGCTCGAGGAACACCCTCGCACATGCCACGTCCGATTCGACGTCCGATGCGACGTCGCACCCAACCAGCGCGGCGCGGCGCGTCGGGTCGTCGAAGACGCTCGACGCGATCTCGTAGGACGCCTCGGCGTACTGCTCGACGCCGAACGACGAGACCTGGGTGGTCGCCGCGCCGATCGAATAGAAGAGGTAAGGGTTCGTGTCTTGCTCGAGCGGCGTGCGCACGGTGGCGTCGACGAAGAGCGCGGAGATCGCGTTCTGGAACTGGGTGTTCGTCAGGCGCGCGAAGACCCGTGGCCCGGGCGCAAAATCTGGCGACACGTCGGGCACCACGGGTGTCCCGCCGCCAGGCAGCATGTCGCCGCGAGCGTCTCCGACAGGCGGCGCCTGGCCCTCGAAGCGCATCGAGCCGCCGTCACAACCTGACGTCGCGGCGCTCGCGAGCGCACACACGAGGCACCATCCCGCGACCGTGCCGTACCTCTTCCAACGCACAACCAACTCCGACGTCGAGAGGGCATCTTCCTGTTTCTACTCGATGTAGTGTGCAGCAAAGGACGGGTGGGGCACAACGCTCGTCACCACATCGTTGCCTCGATCGCGCGCCAGACGAGGAGGCGCGTGGCAGAGCCGACTCAGGTGCGTCGAGACCCGAAAACGATCATTCTGAGGGTGCCGCGCGCGGCACCGCCCGGGCCAATGGCCACAAGAATTATGACAACAACAACTACCAAGACCCTTGACACGTCCGGGCTCGTGTACAGGTTATATGGTGTCGACGGGAGGTGGTCGCGGCGCATATGGCGCATCGCAAGACCCTGTACCCGTTGCCGATTCGATGAATGCTACTGACCGAAAACGGAACACACAGAGATGAAGAACCAGGCGAACAACACCGAGAACCTCCACGACATCCTCGACTCCTTCTCGTACGCCATGCTCGTGACCGAGCACTACAAGGAGGACGGCCTCAACGCCCGCCCCATGACCGTCGTCGACGTCTCCGCCGATGGCGAGCTGACGCTGCTGACCGGGATGGACACGCAGAAGGTCGACGAGTTGCTGAGGCGACCGCGCGTCGACGTCACCTTCCAGGACGGTATGCGCTTCGCGTCCGTCGGCGGCACCGCCCGCATCGAGAGCGACACCGACGCGCTGCGCGAACATTGGAAGACCAGCTACGACGCCTGGATCCCCAAGGGCGCCGAGGACCCGAAGGTCGCGCTGATCAAGATCAAGCCCGACCGCGGCGAGTACTGGGACTACAAGGCCAGGACCTTCTTCGAGATGGCCATCGACAAGGCCGCGTCCGTCTTCACCCAGAAGGACTTCGACGCCGACGCGCACGTCCACGGCGAGGTCCACTACAGCTCCGACCGCCCCTCCTGAACGCCGCGTGACCGCGCACATGACGAGGCCCGCGCCACCTCCTCTGGTGGCGCGGGCCTCTCTGCGTTCAGAGTCCGCTGCGGCTCAGTCCCAGACGAACAACCACTTGATGCCCGAGCCGATCCCGTAGAACACCCAGCCCAACGGGCCAGGCATCACGCGCTCCTCGAACGTCACGTCGATCGTGGCGTAGCTCGTCTGCTGATCCATGAGCCTGAGCTGACCCTTGATCCGCTCGATCTCCATGGTCACTCGCCCGAGCTCCTTCTCGATCTCGAGGATCTTGCCGACGTCGTCGCTCTGCATGACCAGCTCGGTCAGGCGCACGCGCATCCGCTCGAGGTTATCCAGACGAATCTGAAGGTCCACGAACCTCGCAGTCACGTCCGTCACGCTCACGTTCCGGTGGAGCACCTCGCCCAGGTTGGCGATCGTCTTCATCGCCTCCTCGAAGCGATCGGTCGGGATCATGATCTTCATCGTCTCGGCGGTCTCCGACTGGACGTATCCGTCGAAACCCTGCGCCACTCCGCGCAGCTTCTCGAGCGACGGCTCGAAGTCCGGGCGGTCGGGCAGCTCGATCGTCAGCCAGCCGTTCCGCACGAGGCGACGCTTCGTGGAGACCTGCTTCGGCTTGACCTCGGCGCGCTGACGCGCGGCCTTCTGGGCCGTCGTCTCGGGCGCGTCCGGCATCGACAGCGCCGGCCCCGAGGAGTCCTCCGAGACTGCATCTACCTGCGCCACGGCCCTGACCGCCTCACCTCCGCGCATGCCTCCCAGGCTCATGTCGCTCGGCCCCGCGTACGCAGGGGCGCTCGAGTAGCTCCTCTCATAGCTCGATCCGCTCGAGCAGCCCGACGCCCACACCAGGCACACCACACACGACACGCACCACCATCTCCACGATCTCATCGACGCTCCTTGTGTTCACG
The DNA here is from genome assembly GCA_913058025.1 of uncultured Myxococcales bacterium. Taxonomy (GTDB): domain Bacteria; phylum Myxococcota_A; class Bradymonadia; order Bradymonadales; family Bradymonadaceae; genus CAJXPN01. Next base: position 4,246 of record CAJXPN010000216.1, read on the forward strand.
CGCGAGGAGGCGCGCCGCGACGTACCTCCTCGTTCGGAGTCGCCCGCGCACCTCTCATCCATACCTCCAATCCTTACACGTAGTCCGCTCCGTTTGGATCTTCGTTCGCCCCCATCCGACCACCCTCCTCCAGACTCGGCGCCTGCCTCAGAACCCCAGCGGGTCGACCTCCTGGACGATCACGCGCACGCGCTCCCGCAACACAGCATACTCCAGCGGCCCGATGATCTCGGCCATCTCGAGCTCGTGCCTCTCGATGATCCCGCACGCGACCTCGAAGAACTCGAGGCCCCGCTCCGTCAATGAGATGAGCTGCGCCCGGCCATCCTCAGGGTCCCGCTTTCGCGTGACGTACCCCTTCGCCTCCAGATCCCGGATCTGCTTTCCGATCGCCTGCGCCGTCACGCGCGCGCGCTCCGCGATCGTCGTGACGCGGCTCCCACCCACCTCCAGGTTGAACAGCACCTGCGTGTGCGCGTGGACGTAGTCGGCGAAACCCGCCTCCTGAATCGCCCTCGTGTTCTTGTCTCGGTAGTGGTCCGCCAACCTCGCGAAGAGGCGGATTCCGAAACCACGCCGCGCCTCCATCAGGACCCTCAACCTGTCGTCTTCCACTGCGACTCCTCTTGCTCCATCAGTCGAACCCGCCACCATTTACCAAACATGGTTGACAAAATCCACGCCATCCCACTTACTAAACCCGGTTACGCACTTTACCCAACTAGGTTTCACACCATCCCCAGAGCCAGACATCATGCCTGTTCGCAACACCACCAACTCCATCCTCCTCGCCGTCGCTGTCGCTTCGGGAGCGTGCCAGAGCGCCCCGACGAACTCCTCGAGCTCACCCGTCGAGACGATCACGAAGGCGTTCCTGTCTGGCGACGGCGACGCGTTCGCGAGCCACTACGCCACACCGAGCGCCGTCGTCCTGAGTGACGCGACCATCTGGCGCGCCGGCGAGCTCGCCGATCGCGCCCGCTCGAGCGGACCCGCCGTGCGACGCTGGGACCTCTCCTCGACCGTGACGCACGACGTCGCGGGAGGCTCGTACATGCTCGGCGACTCGGTCACCGTGATCGAGCCCCCGAACGTCCCGCCGATACACATCGAGAGCAGGCGCCTGATCCAATGGGCCGGAGCCGGCGCCAACGCGAGGATCCGCGCCGACGTGTCGATCCCTTCACGCGCCTCGTCGCCCATCCCAGCCGACGTCCTCTCACGCTATGGATCCCTCAACGGCTCGTGGTCCGAGGGCGACGCCGCCGCCGCTCGCGACCACTACTCTGCGGACTCGCTCTTCGTCCTGAGCAACGGCGAGGCGCACTCGGACTCGGGCCTGGACCGGTTCTTCTCTTCGCTGAGTGAGATGAACGTGTCGAACCTCGTGGATACACCAACCACTGCGTGGATGGGCGGCGAAGACGGAGTCTTCGTCGCGGGCACGTTCTCGTTTCAGATCCCGGGCGAATCGGGGCCCATCACCATCTCGGGGTGCAACCTGGACGTCTGGAAGCTCGACGCCGGTGTGTGGCGCATCGCCGTACGCGTCGCGCAGCCCCAGGGCTCGCCGACGTGCCTGTCCGACGCCTCGTAGACACGGCGTGACACTCGAGACCCATTGACCCACAGGACATACGAGACCAGAAACACAGCATAGAAAAGGATAGGCATGATGCCATGGCATCATGCCTATCCTGAACTTCATGTGACCCCTGGGCTCACTATGCCCTTCAGATCATGACACGAGACGGCTTGAGCTTGATGATCTCACCGACCTCCTCGACCACGGCGACCGCGACCAGCGAGCCAGCCTCGTCGACCACTGCGACGTGGTCTCCCAACGCCGCCTCGAGGCCAGGCGCGAACACGCGCCGGCCGAACGAGAACTCGGACACCGCGTGGGCGTCCGCCGTCCACGACGCCAACGCCCTGAGCATCTGAGCCGGCGCGAGCAACACCGAATCGAGCGAGACCTCCCCGGACTCGAGCGCGTCGAGCGTCACGGACTCGCCGATCATGTACCGACCTACCCTGGTTCGACGGATCGACACAGTGTGCGCGCGCGTCCCGAGCGCCTCGCCAAGGTCACGCACCAGCGAACGTACGTACGTACCCGAGCCACACGCCATCCGACCCTTCGCCAACGGGAGGTCGATCTCGGTGAGCTCGAGCTCGTCCACGCGCACGGGGCGTTCGGGGATCTCGAACTCGACGCCCGCGCGCGCGAGGTCGTAGGCCCGGCGGCCGTCGATCTTGAGTGCGGAGTACTTCGGCGGCCGCTGCATGATCTCACCGCGGAACGCCTCGAGCGCGGCGTGCATCGCCTCGACCTCCACCCCGTCCCATGGCGCCCGCTCGATGACCTCGCCCGACGAGTCGTCGGTGTCGGTCGCCGCGCCCAGCTCCATCCCGAAGAGGTACTCCTTGTCGTCCAGGATCAGGTACTTCGCGAGCTTCGTGCACTTCCCGATCGTGATCGGGAGCAGGCCCGTCGCGTCCGGATCGAGCGTCCCGGTGTGCCCAACCTTGCGCGTTCCCGCGATGCGTCTCACTCGTGAAACCACGTCGTGGCTCGTCGCCCCAGGGGGCTTATCGATCAAAAGAAGACCATCCACGATCTATACCCCCAACATCTGTGTGAGACTCTCAGCGAGCAAATCTTCGATCACGTCGGGCTCGCCATTCATGACGCAACCCGCCGCGTTCCTGTGGCCGCCGCCGCCGTGACGCTCCGCGAGCACGGACACGTCGACGCCACCGCGCGAGCGGAACGACACGCGCCACGCATCGCCGCCGGCCTGTGTGAGCTGAGCCGCGACCTCGACCCCCGCCAACCCCCTGGCGTAATTAATGAACCCATCCTCCATGCTGTCTCTTATACACATCTCCGAGCCCACGAG
>CAJXPN010000217.1 GCA_913058025.1 uncultured Myxococcales bacterium
GAGATTTCTGCCTGTCTCGTGGGCTCGGAGATGTGTATAAGAGACAGCTCTGGAAGAGCACGGCCTGTCGTGTCATGGGTCGTCTCGTGCGCGCGGAGGTTGTGCAAGGTCGAGTCGGTCGATGCCGACGCACAGGTTATCCGAGGCGCGCTCGATGACAAGGGTTCGAGAGGGGGTGCGAGTTCAGTATTTGTGTAAGTCCTGGAATTTCAGGTGTAAAAACAATTCCTTCTTGAAACGAACGGAGCGTTCTCCCTATAGTTCGTCGCCCCTTAAACGGGGGCAAATGATGATGCGTGAACCGTGCGAGAGAACTGGTCGGAGGAGAGTCGATGACTGAGCTGCAGAAGCCCGAGTTTTTGGGAGACGAGGAGGATTTCAACGAGGAGGAGCTCGCGTACTTCAAGGCGAGGCTCGTGACGGAGCGAGACGCCGTGAAGGTGAAGCTCTCGTCGAAGGTCCAGCAGATGGCGAACGACGAGCGCCCAGCGGACGAGCTGGATCAGGCCGGTAAGATGGCTGATCAGGCGTTCCTGCTGCGCCTGGCGGACAAGGAGCGCAAGAAGCTCGAGCAGATCGAGCGCGCGCTGCGCAAGCTCGCCGACGGCGAGTACGGTTACTGCGAGGGCACCGACGAGATCATCCGCCGCAAGCGCCTCGATTCGAGGCCGTGGACGAGGTACTCGATCGAGCACAAGGAAGAGCTCGAGCGCGCGAAGAAGCAGGGCCGCAACCCGTGACGCGGGCGCTGCACCACGTCGCGCTGGGGGCGCGCGACGTGGAGCGCGTGGCGCGCTTCTACGCGCAGGCCTTCGACCTGAGCGAGCGCGCCCGGCACGTCGACGGGTCGGGTGATCTGCGCTCGATCTGGCTGGACATGTCGGGGGTGGTCTTGATGGTCGAGCGGACCGTGGCCGAGCGCGCCCGGGTCGAGGGCGTGGGCGCGGGGCCGTTCTTGCTCGCGTTCGCGATCGAGGCGTCCGAGCGCGCGGAGCTCGAGGCGAGGCTCGCGGGGCTCGGCGCGCCGGTCGAGGCGCGCACGGAGCACACGTCGTACTTCAGGGACCCGGAAGGCCACCGCGTGGCGCTGAGCGACTACCCGGTCGGGTAGTCGCTCGCGCGCGAGTGTTTCACGTGAAACACGATCACTCAGCGCCTGTTCAGGTCGAGCTCGTAGATCCTGCCGCGCTTCTGAAGGAACTCGCCGTCGACTCGCTCGGGCGAAGCCGCGTCTGGCGCCGAGACGTAGAGCTTGCCGTCCGGGGTCCCCGAGACGGCGGCGCCGAACTTCGAGGGGGTGCCACTCAGCTCATCAGGTAGATACTGCCCCTCGTATACCCAGGTTTCGCTGGGATCGAGGTCGAGGCGGAAGACGTAGATCAGGCCCTCGTTGGCGAGGACCCCCGCGCCGTCGGTCGAGTACCCGTGGCCGTCTGCGCCGATGACGAGCGCGTCGCCGGCTCGCGTCATGCGCAGCGTCCTGTCCTGTTGGGCGACGCCCGGGAGCGAGAGCGTCTGGGTGTACACGAACCGCTCGGCGAGGGTCGGCGCGTCGGGAACGATCCGGAAGACGTAGACGGCGCCTGGCCCATCACCCGCCGCGAATGCAGGGGCAGAGACGAAGAGGTGCTCTCCGTCGGACAGGATCGACGCGCCGAAGAAGCTCGTGCGGGCGTCGGCGGCGTCGCCTTCGCAATCAGGCGAGTAGATGTCATGAGACGCTTCGACCGAGGCCTTGCCTTCGCCGAGCTCGAGGACGCGCACGAGGCCGCACCTCACGTTCGTCCCGACCTGGTTCGCCTTCGGCGCGCCGACGAAGAGCATGCCGTCGCGCAGCTCGAGGCTCTGACCGTAGTTGGCGTTGGTGAAGGTGTTGTCATCCGCCTCTGGGTTCACCTCGTCGACGGGGAACTCGACCAGCTCTTCCGCGTCATAGCGCCAAAGGCGGACGCGGCCGGGGGCGTTGCTGGTCTGGTCGGGGGAGAACCTGGGCGCGCCCGCTGCGAAGATCGGGTAGTCGACGGCGACGCTCTCGGAGAACTGCCCGCCCGACGGGCTCGTGTCGTCGTCGCTGGTGTTGTAGATCGCGTTGTCCTCGCCCGAGAAGCTGAAGGGCTCCCACGAGCCGCCCACGAACTGGAACGCGCGCGCGACCCCGAGGCCGTTGGCGGGTCCGATCGGTCCCTCCCCGACGGCGCCGACGATCGCGTGGTCGCCTGTGATGTCGATCGAGTGGCCGAAGAGGTTCGAGTCCTCCGCGGCGATGACGCCTCGGTTCACGACGTCGGTCGTGCCGGCGGACAGGTCGACGTGAAAGAGGCTCGCCGCGTTTCGTCCGCCGCCGCCGACGCCAAAGGAGCCGATGAGGAGCGTGTCCTCGTGGTAGGCGAGCGACGTGCCCAGGCGGAGCAGGTTGACGTCTCGGAACTCTGGGGCGATCTCTATGTTCGGGGTGACGCATTCACGCAGTCCGTCGCACACCGAGTAGCCCGTGCAGAGGTCGCATGTGACGGTGCTCGCGCTGCACGTGAAGTCGTCGAGGATGCCGCACGTGCGCTCTGCTTCTTCGCAGGCTCTGGTGAGCTTGGCGTCGTCACACACACACGCGTTGTCGACGCAGGCCTCGAGGTCCTGGCACGTGTCGCCGCACGAGACGTCGGGGCAGCCTTCCAACTCCACGTCGCCGCAGGCGCTTCGTTGGGAGCACCACTCCACGGCATTCTGCTGCGTCGGGCACGTAGACGGGTCCACGTCTGGAGCGACATCGGGCGCGGCGTCGGGCGCGGCGTCCTGCCCGGCGTCCAGGTCTGTGTCCTGCTCGGTGTCGCCCTGGGGGAGCGCGTTGATGTTCGGCAGGCAGCCCGCGAGCGTGACGGCCAGGGCGAGCGCGATGTGTCGTGCGGGGTGCGTCATGTGTGTCGTCCTGTGGGCCTTCGTTCGGTGTCTATGGTTCGTCATACCACGCGGCGACGTTCAGAAAGGGAGCTCGACGCGGGCGCCTGCCCGCAAGACGAAGAAGGGGTCGTCTTCCCCCGCGACGTAGCGCAAGGACGTGGCGCGGGCGCGGATGAAGGGTTCGATGATGAGGTGGCGCTGGTTGAGGCTCGCGAGCGAGATGTCGAGGCTGAGCTCTGCGGTCGAGTCCCAGTGGAAGCCCAGGGCGAACGGGTCGACGAACGCGGAGCCGGAGGCCGAGGCGCGCAGGACGTTGACGTAGGGGCCGCCTAGGTGGAGCTGTCCGGCGAGCTCGGCGGTGGCGCCGACGGGGGTGGCGTCGGAGTCGCGGCCCCACTCGCGGCGGAGGTCGATGGAGCCGGCGAGGGTGACGAAGCTGGCGACCTGGTCGCGTTGGAGGATGGGGAGGACGTAGCCGATGCGCGCGTCGAGGCCGACGTTCATGCCGCGGCGGCCGTCGTGGCCCAATCCGATGTCGATGCCCCAGCCGAAGTTGTCACGCCAGGAGCGCTGGACGGGTCCCGGGCGCTGCTCGATGGAGGTGAACTTGAAGAAGGTGAAGTCGGCGAGGACGTTCTGGGCGAGCTGATCGTCGAGGCGCAGCTCGAGGTCGAGGCCGAACGCGCGAGACTCGATGTCGGAGCGGAAGCCGCGGCGGCGCTGCTCACCCAGGCGCTCGTGGATGAGCGAGAAGCTCACGTCGAGGAAGCCCGCGGGTGACGCGTCGCCGGAGGCGGGCGCGGCGCCGGCGGAGCCGCCGACGCGCAGGCGCCCCTTCCCTGGGGGCCCCATGGAGAGCTGGTCGCGCGCGGACTGCTCGCGCTCGAAGGCGCCGAGCTTCTCGTCGATGAAGGCGACGCCGTCGAGGTCGGGGTCGAAGGTCTCGATGGTGGAGGCGAGGGCGTCCAGGGACGCGAGGTAGGCGCCCTGTGTGCGCTCGATCTGGGCGAGGCGCTCCTCCTCCTCGGGTGTGAAGGGCCTGCGGGCGCCCTCGCGCAGCCTGGAGTCGGCCATGCGCGCCAGCGCGATGAGCGCCTGCTGGCGCTTCGCGAGGTCCTCGATGGAGTAGAGCTCGCGGCGGATCCGGAGCTGCTCCTGGGCGGTGATCCTGGTCTGGCTCTCGAGCGCGCCCGACTGGATGATCCGGCGCTGGTAGAACGCCAGGTCCATGAAGTAGCGCTCCACGCGCGACGAGTAATAGAGGTAGTCGATGGCGGCGCGGGTGGCGCCGGCGGGGGCGCCGGCGAGCAGCTCGACGAGCCGGGCCTGGAGCTTGGCGTAGGCGGCGGAGCGTTCGGTGGGGTCGCGGGAGTCGAGCGCGGTGTCGAGCGTGGTGAGGTCGTCGGCGGGGGCTCCGACGGCCTCGCGTAGCGCGGAGAGCGCGACGCGCCGGCGCCCGACGGCGTCCATGGCGACCTCTCGGCTCGAGAAGTGCGTCTCGGCGCGCTTGACGAGGAGTGAGCCGCGGTCGCCGGAGTCGGCGGAGGCGAAGACGTCGAGGACCTCGGTGGGCATGAGCGCGAAGCGGATCGGCTCGGGCATGTCGGCCAGGACCGCCGGTGCGAGCAGGTCGATGAGCATCGAGGCGCAGTTGTCCGAGAGGAAGTAGTAGGAGTAGAGGATCTGGCGCTCGGCCTCCCAGATGCGCTGGAGCGTCCAGCGGAGCTCGCGCGGGCTCAGGTTGAGGGCGTAGCGGCGCAGAGTGCGCTGCTCGTACTGCATGAAGAGGCGGTCGGTGCCGCGGAACGTGTTCGGCTGGAGCATCGAGTAGAAGCCGCCGAAGAGCCCCTTGGTGAAGTAGGTGATGGTGTCGACGTCGGTGTCCGTGACCGCGCCGTACTGGTAGACGGGCTCGAAGCCCTCGGAGCGCATCGAGCGCGAGTTGTCGTAGCGCACGGTGAGCAGGAGGTGGCCGTAGAGGGACTCGGGGCGGTCGCTGGTGGCGGCGGCGAGGAGGATGTCGACGCCCTCGACGTTCTTCATGTCGGCCCAGATCTCGAACTGGGGGCACTGCGCCGCGGGGTCGAGCTGACCGCGCGCAGCGAGGCCACGCAGCGGCGGGCGCCACGCGGCGTCGACCTCCGTGACGAAGCCGCGCAGGGTGCGGATCTTGGTGAAGTACTGGCAGGCCAGGGAGACGTTGGGGTCGAGCGCGTCGAGGCGCGCGGCCGCGCCGGGGTCGGTCGAGTCGCGCAGGACGTCCTCGGGGCGCGCGAAGAACTCCTCGGCGAAGGTCACGAGGTCGAGGTGGGCGGAGCGCCGCCCGAGGTAGCGGCTGTAGCCCCACGGGTCGGTGTTGTAGGGGACCGAGCCGCTGGAGTCCCACGAGTTGATCATGAGCCAGCGCCGCCTCGACGACCACCGGTTCTCGAGGTCGTAGCGCGCGATGGCGAGGTGGACGGCGGCGCGGCGGCGCTGGAGGCGGACGCGCTCGACCTCGTTCAACGCCTCGAGCGTGCGGACGGCGCCCTGGCCCTGGACGGGCGGGACGTCGTAGACGAAGAAGGCGCCGTCGCGGTCGAAGGTGGGGCAGTCGTCGCTGTAGCGTCCGGAGCCAAAGAGGCAGGCGCGGCGCGCGCGCCGGAGCGTGACGCCGCGGGCGGCGGCGGCGATGGGCGCGGGGAGCGCGTCGAGCCCGGCGAGCAGGTCTGCGACGTGGTCGCCCTCCCAGGCGGCCGGCGCGTCGGGGTCCAGGCGGACGCCGTGTCGAGCGCGCAGCGCGTCACGCGCCGCGGCGTCGTCGGAGTCGCCCCAGGGGGAGGCGGCGAGCGCGGAGGAGGAGAAGAGGCTGAAGGCGCAAGCGAGCGCGAGGTGTAGCGTGTGTGGGCGCATCAACTCTTCGTGGGGTCCGGGGTGCCCGCAGCGGTCGCGTCGAGCTGCGTGACGAGGAGGTCGATGAAGCGGCCGGCCTGGAGCGGCGAGACGGCGTCGCGTGAGACGAGCGGGATCAGGAGGTCGCGGCGCGCGCGGAGCGCGCGCGCGAGGTCGGCGCGGCGAGAGGCGTCGAGCGCGAGCGCGAGCGCGAGGTCGTCGACGACGTAGCCTGCGCCGAGCGCGCACGCGTCACGGACGCCGCGCGCGTGCTGCGTGAGGTAGAGCGCCATGGAGAGGCGGCCCTCGGGGTCGGGCGTGTAGGCGACCATGGTGGCCATGGCGGCCGAGGACGCGCCGCCGGAGGAGGCGGTGGCGGCCGACGTGGTGGTGAGGAAGCCGCTGAACTGGCCATCGTCGAGCTCACCGCCGGTCTCGGTCGGCTCCTCGTCCTGCGCGAGCGCGGCGCTCGAAGACGTGAGCGCGAGGACGAGCGCGATCGCGGACGTGGCGCGTGGGAGCGGCTTCATTGTGGGTCCTCGCGGGTCGTGTCGGCGATGAGGCGGCGCGCTCGAGTCGTCGAGGCCGCGCCGCGGCCCAAGGCTGGCCGCACTCGTCAGGCGAGTCAAGCGCGTCCTGAACGGGAGGCCGCATCGAGCCGCAGGCGCGAGGTCTGGTCATGGGCTCAGCGGGGCGCCTGGGGTGCGGTCGCGGCGCACATGTCCGCGGCGAGGAGCGCGCCCATGGCGTGGGCTTCGCGCTCGTCGAGCGCGGGGACGTAGCGGGTCACGAGGCCGCCGGCGTCGACGAGCACGACGAAGAGCTCCTCGCTCAGCTTCTCCTGGACGCGCGGGTTGTCGAGCATGCTCCGCGACGGCTCGACGTTGGGGTGGTGCAAGGGGCCGCTGCCGTGGCGCGTGTAGGACGTGGTCGCGTCGAGCGCGAGGTTGGTGTTCAGCGGGTCGACGATCGAGAACGTGGTCTGGGTGATCGCGGACGCCACGGACACGCCGCGGTAGCCCGTGGCGCGGGCGATCGCGGGTGAGGCTCCGCCGAGCGCGACGCTCACGTGCCTCTCGGGCGTCCCGCCTGCGCGCTCGGAGACGGTGGCGCAGGTGACCTCGGCGGGCGCAGTCTCGGCGGGCGCAACGGAGGCGGGCGCGCTCGTGGAGGCGTCGGGGGATGCGTTTGGGGCGCTGCTGCACCCGAAGGCGCCGAGGCAGGCGGCGGCGAACAGGATGGAGGTCGTGGTCGAGTGGGTCATGTCCGTGTCTCCGTCGTAGGTGCGTTCATGTAGGTCTGTCTCTTATACACATCTCCGAGCCCACGAGACAGGCAGAAATCTCG
>CAJXPN010000218.1 GCA_913058025.1 uncultured Myxococcales bacterium
CTCGTGGGCTCGGAGCTGTGTATAAGAGACAGCGGTAACGCAGCAGCGGCAGGTAGGGGTTGCGCCCACCGGTGATCCATATCTCGCCGACCTGTCCGGGCGGGAGCGCGCGCCCCGCCTCGTCGACGATCTCGACGAACAGGTCAGGCGCGGCCCAGACCATCCCGCGCCCGTCGGGGTGGTCGTAGGCGACGGGGCCGGTCTCGGTAAGCGAGTACCAGTCGATGACGGGGCAGCCGTAGGTGTCGCGCAGGCGCTGGCGGAGCGGCTCGGAGAGCTCGACCGCGGTGGAGGTGATGACCCTCGGGGCCGCGTCGATCTCCCAGCGCAGCGCCTCCGCGAGTGAGACGGGGTCGCTGGTCCAGAGGTGCGGGTCGAGGTCGCGCAGCAGCGCGCGCGCCGACTCGCGGCCGTCGGGCCACTCCGACTCGCGCAGGTTGATCTTGGCGAAGGCCGCGTCTCCCCAGACCGCGAAGACGCCAGGGAACGTGTACGTGGTCGCCTGCGCGCAGACGTTCACGCAGGCGACCATGTCGGGGCCGAAATCGAGCGGCGCGCCGTGGAGCGCCATGGCGGCCTCGGCGATGACGTGGCGCTGCGCGAGCGCCCCCGTGTGCGTCGGGACGCGCACGGCGTGGCCGGTGGTCGAGGAGGTGTCGTAGACGAGCAGCCGCTCGTAGTCGACGTCTCGCGGCACGATGGTGTGCAGGCGCGTGGCGAGGTCCTCGCGCTCCATGGGAGCGATGGCGTCCCAGCCGCGCGCGAGGTCGGTGCCCTCGGGGATGCGGTCGGAGAAGGCGTCGGAGCGAGGGCGCATCCGGGCGACCCACTCGAGCACCCACTCGGGCGGCGCGGGCGCCCAGACCTCACTGGTGCGCCGCGTGAGGCCCTCTGGAGAGGACGGCGCGAGCGTCGAGCGCAGGCGGTCGGCGGCGGCGACGTCGGCGGCGTCGATGAGGTCGGGGACCGAGGCGGTCCAGCGCGGCGCGTGGGCGTGCTGGCGCACGCGATCGAGGTTGCGCTGGCCGGCGTCGGTGATCAGCGGGAACGTCGCGCGGGGGGAGGAGGTCATGTGCGGGGCCTCGCGGCTCGGGGTCGTGGTGTCACTCGCGGTTGTAGCGTGAGGAGGCCTCCTCGGCGGCCTTACGGCGCATCTCCGCCTCGAGCTTGCGCTGGCGCGCCCTGGCCTCCGACGCCTCCTTGACGAGCCGGGCGCGCTCGACCGAATCGAGCGCCTTGAGGCGGTCTGCGGCGTGCGCGGCGGACTCGTCGTCGGGGGTGACGTCGAAGGCGGCGAGCGCCATCCGGACGAGCTCCTCTCTCCGATCGGGGTCGAGGATGAACTGCTCGGCGTCCACGATCTTGACGACCTCACGCAGCCCCTTCGACAGGAGGTCGAGGATCGTGTGGTCGAGATCGTCTCGCCCACGGAACCACGGGTGCCCGAGCAACCACGCTGTGATCGCGGCGGCCCTGAGGTGGTTGCGCGCCGAGGCGTTGCCGCCGCGGAAGAGGCGCAACGAGTCGAGCCCGGGGGGCGCCTGGCCGTGCTCGATGAGCAGATCATGGACGACGGCGTCCACGTGCAAGGCTCCTTCGCCGCGAATGACCGGCTCGCCCCAGAAGATCTGGGGGGTCTCGGCCAGGCGCGTGGTGAGCGCGTCGAGCGAGGGGTTCGAGGGGTCGGATTGGGTCATGGTCGAGACCTATCGGTTGAGGTCGAACTGCTGACGGGCGAAGGCTCGCGCGAACGTGACGAGCTGGTCACCCGTGCGCACGTAGTAGAGGTCCCAACCCATCGCGACGAGGCGGTCGGCTTCATCGGAGTAGCTGTGGGTCGGGTTCATGTCCAGGACGATGGAGCCGCCCCCGCCGGCGGCGGCGAGCGAGCGCTCCATGATGTCCCATCCGTCTGTGATCTGCTTGATCATGTAGAACAGGTCGCCGTCGGTGACGATGAGGATGTGGGCGGGGCGCTCGCGCGGCTCGTCCGAGGACAGGAACGTCTCCCGCAAGCGCTCGATGCCATACGCGTAGCCGGTGCCGAGGTACCCGGTGAGGATCTTCATGTTCTCGCGCTCGGAGTGCGAGAAGCCGTCGGTCTGGGTGAACCGGCCCGGCTCACCGCTCAGGCAGACCATGGCCTTGGCGCGCACGCGGAGCGCGCTCAGGACGATCACCGCGCCCGCGATGACGGGGTAGCTGACGCCGTAGCGCGGGTTGGTCATCGAGCCCGAGCAGTCGACGCCCAGGTAGAGGTCGGGGGGCTCGCGCTCGGGGTCCGAGCCCACGGTCTCGCCGAACGTGCGCTCGACTGTCGTTACGCCGGGGATGACGACGGGGCTCTTGATGACGGACTCGAGCCAGTCGACGGCGGTGAGCGGCGAGCCCAGGTCCCACTGCGCGAGGCCCTCCGGGAGGGGATCGGCCGAGTGCCTCAGGGTCTTCATCGGGAACGGGATGAGGTGGGGTCGCGCGAGCTCGCGGTAGTAGCGGATGAGGAGGTCGTCCTCGGAGATCTTCACGCCCATGGCCGCCATGAGCTCGACGAAGTCGGTCGGGTCCCGGTACCTGTTCTTGAGCCCTCCCACGACGGCGGCGCCGGTGCCGGTGCCGGGGGCCTCGGCGTCGGAGAAGATCTCCTCGGAGAGGCCGCTGATGGCGGGGTCGTCGCCGGGGTGGACGAGGTCGCCGAGTTCGTCGGCGTCCATACCCACGAGGCCGTCGGGGATGTCGTCGCCCATGCCAGCGTAGACCGCGTCGAGCCAGGGCATCGGGCCGCTCTCGGCGCCGGAGTTCTCGGCGTCTCGCTTGAGGTAGTCGTAGCACAGGAGCGCGAAGCGGGTGGCCCCGGCGAGCCAGTCGGCGCGGTAGTGGCGCACGAGCCTGGCGGCGAGGTCGGCGTCCACGTCGGCCTGGGACGAGATCGGCCCCGTGGTGAGCGTCCCGGAGCGCAGGCTCCAGAGGCGCTCGTAGGTGCGCATGTAGAGGCCCCAGAGTTCACTGGGAGGCGGGCCGCCGGCGCCCTCGTCGAGGCCGCTCTTGAGCGCAGCGTAGACGCCGGCCATGTCGAGCCCGTCGGTGCGCTGGAGGCGGTCGTTGAGCAGGAGGTCGGCGTACAGGTTCGCGATCATGGGCGCGTGCGCCTTGAGGTCCGAGAGCCCCCGACGGCAGCGCGCGAGCAGGCGCGCGTTGTCGGTGAGGTCGCCGGGCACGTAGACGTGGTGCCCGATCTCGTGGGCGAGGATCTCGGTGGCGAAGCGGTCGAGGTTCTGCTCGGCGACCTGCCTGATGCTGATGACGACGGCGTGATCGTTCAGGCGGATCATGGCGAACGAGCCGGTGAGCCCCTCGCGCTGCTCGTCCTCCTCGGAGAGGCACCAGCGCGGCTCGGAGAGCATGGTGTAGCGGCTCCAGCACGCGATGGCCCCCGGCCACGCTCGCCGCCACGACTCCCGCAGCTCATCCAGGCGCGCGCTCATGACTCGCCCCTGTGCACGATGATCATGACCGAGTGGCTCTGCGCGACAGTCAGGGCGAGCGTGTCACCGGACTGGGCCGTCGAGGTGACCTGGGCCGCGCCCACGAGGCGGGCGCTGTCGCCGCCGCGGCGCACGACGCCCGACTTGACCGTGATCGGGTCAGCGAGGACGTCCTCGGAGTCGGCGTCGGGGAGCTCGTGGCCGAACAACAGGAGCGCGGAGCCGTAGGCGTCGGCGAAGACGGCGTAACACGACGTCGAGTCGAACGCGTAGATGACGCCGCCGATGGCCATGACGTTGGGCGGGGTCGAGAACACGCCGCCGAACCCGAGGAACCCGCCGACCCACGGGCGCTGCTCGAAGCCTGGGTCGGAGTCGCCGTGGAGGTCGGCCCACGGATCGGAGAGCACGTCGAGGAGCTCGGCGCGCGAGCGCGGGTCCGAATCCGACAGGCGCAGCGACGGAAGGATGAGCTCCTCGGGGAGCGACGCGAGGATGGCGAGCGCGGACTCGCGCCAGTGCGCCGCGCCGAGCTGCCACGCCAGGACCTTCCCGACGTCGAGCAGCGACTTGACGTCACGCGCTCGAGGCGCGAGGCGCGTGAGCGCGTCGAGCCATCGGTGCGTGTCGACGGCGGGCAGGTTGTCCAGGTTGATCGTCGCGTGGGCGAGCGAGGTCGCCAGGCGCGCGGGCCTCTCCATGAGCAGGCGCCCGAGCCGGGGGAGCACGTGGGAGAAGAGCGTGTTCACGGACGGGTAGCGCGCGTTCGGACCCGCGAGCCCGCGCGAGACGAGCTCGAGCGCGACCGGGTAGAGCGCCTCGGCGACACGCGGCGCGGCGTCGGCGTCGAACTCGGCGACGGCCTCCACGGCGGGGGCGACGCCCTCGACGAGGAACGCCATGAAGTCGGCCGGGTCGAGCGAGCGCCGCTCGAGGCGCGCGGAGACGAACATCTCGTTGAAGCGGACGCGGCGGGCCTCGAGCGCGCGCGCGAGCGGATGGTCGGGGTTCAGGTGCGCCACTGGAGCCACCTCAGGTAGTTCGTGTACCGCTGGTGCAGGTACTTCAGCTTCAGGATGTCGTCGAACATGTGACCGTAGAGCTTACGCCCGGCCGACCAGGTCCGAAGGGTGCGCTCGATCTCGGCCATGCGGCCGCGGACCTCGTCCTCGGGGACGCCGTCGAGGCCGCGCTCGAACTCCTCGGTGAGCCGGGCCACGGGATCGTCGTTGTCGAGGTCGAGGCGGTCGAACTCACGGCACGCCTGATCGAAGAGGTGACGGATCCAGCTGACGTGGTCGGCGCGCAGCGCCCCCATGCCGGCCTGGTCGAAGGCGGGCGCGTCGGGGTTCTGCGAGAGCTTGTCGTGGAGGACGAAGGGGAGGATCTGTCGGACGTCGTCGAAGGTGACCTCGTCGGCGCCCCGGAAGTAGGCCATCGCCTTGATGTAGATGAGCGCGGTCATGAGCGCGCGCACGGACATGCCGTTGCGGGTCTGTCGGCCGAGGTCGGCCACGCCGTCGGTGCCGGTCTGGGCGCCGTCGAGCGAGTGGAACTCGACCCCCGAGACCTTCACCGTGTCCTTGGTCATGTACTCGAGCTGGCGCGCGCCGGGCTCGTAGAACTCGAACTGGGCGGCGAAGAACTCGAGCCGACGACGAAGGTCGTGCGGGAGGCGCACGGCGCGGATCTCGAGCTCGATCCGGTCGAGCTCCTCCTGCGTGAACACGATCTGGTCGGGGACGATCTCCTCGGGCTTGACGCCCTGCTCGATGCGCACGAGCAGGTCGCCCAGGAAGCGCGTGTTGAAGTGGAGCGCCTTGACGACCACGTCGATGCGGTCGCTGAGCGCCTCGATGACCTGGTAGGTGCCGCCGCCGGCGTCGTCGTTGGCGGTGAGGTACCAGGCGGCCTCGGGGCACTCGAAGACCTGGTCGTAGATCTCGGCGTAGTTGTCCGCCATGACCGTGAGCAGCGCAGACTGAGTCCTCGTCGGGATGCGGTTGTACTCGTCGATGATCTTGACGCGCATGCCCAGCCAGCGACGCCACGCGATGACGACCTCGTCCATGCTCTCGGCGTTGACGAGCGAGGACGGGAGCGGGTTGCCCAGCAGGTCGGCCACGGTCATCTGCGGCTGCCCGTGCTGGATGGAGCGGCGCAGCTCCTTCAAGGGGTAGCCCGCGAGGATCCCCATCAACGTGGCGATGACGGTCTTGCCTCGCCCCGGCCCGCCCACGATGAGGCAGCGCCTGCGCACGGCGAGGTTGAGCAGCGGGAGCAGGACGTAGCTCGAATAGGACTGGTCGCTGGGCAGCGCCACCTCGACCTTGTGGTCGCCGAAGGTGAACTTCTTGGGCGGCTGGTCGTTGTACTCGATGTCGTAGAACGGGCTGATGATCGCCTGGTTCGAGATCCAGTAGTAGGCCTGCCGCAGCTTCTCATCCAGGGCGACGGGGGCGGCGTCCTCGGGCTCGGCGACGTTGGCCGAGTCGAGCGGCCCGCGGTAGAGCTCGGCGACGTCGAAGCGGCGCACGGCGGCGGCAGGTCGGGGGCGCGTGGGCGCCTCCGGGACGTGCCTCATCTTGTCGATCGGCTGTGACATCACTCCTCCTCGAGCGCGGCGAGCGCGGCGGCGACTGCCTCGCGTTCGGATTTCTTGAGGCCCTTCACGACGAGCGCGTACGACGCGTCGACCATCTGGGCGACGACGTCGGGCGTGAGCTCGCCGGTGAGCTCGACCGTGTTCCAGTGCTTCTTGCTCATGTGGTAACCGGGCTTGACCGCGTCGTAGCGATCGCGCAGCTCGAGCGCGACCTCGGGGTCGGATTTAAGGTTGAACGAGATGGGATCGGCCTCGAGCCGCATCAGGCAGAACATCTTCCCCTGGACCTTGAACACGAGCGCGTCCGGCCCGAAGGGGAACGACTCCTCGACGTGGGGTTTACTCAGGCAATACTCGTGCAGCTCGTCGATCTCCAAGGGGCCTCCTGCAGGAACCTTCGTGTCATGAAGACACAATACGCACCACGGCACCGACGTCAAACATGAAAGCTCACTCGCGGGGCTCACTGGATGCTCATGCCAAGGAGTTTACCACCGCGCAGCACGAGCCTCCGAACGAAAACCCCCAGGGAGGCCTCGATCCGAAGCCTGGTCAAGCGTCTGAAAGATCGTTGTGCAGCCGTCCACCTCGCTGCGATACTCACCCACGTACCGAGGCTCGGAGAGGACACCATGGACGCGCGCGTTGGATCGTTCAAACTCGAAGCCCCGCTCGGTCGCGGCGGCATGGCCCAGGTCTGGCGCGCGATCCACGCCCCGAGCGGCGAGGAGGTCGCGCTCAAGGTCATCACCACCGCGCTCGCGCATCAGCCCGAGCACATCCGCGCGTTCCGCGATGAGGTCCGCGCCGCGGCCACCCTCGACCACCCCGGCATCGTCCGGCCCCTCGACGAAGGCCGCGTCCCGCTCGACTTCACCGGCGCCGCCGAGATCACACCGGGCGCGCCGTTCATGGCCATGGAGCTCGTGGAGGGGCCGCCGCTCAAGGAGCTAGGCCTGTCTCTTATACACATCTCCGAGCCCACGAGACAGGCAGAAATCTC
>CAJXPN010000219.1 GCA_913058025.1 uncultured Myxococcales bacterium
TTTTCAAGCAGAAGACGGCATACGAGATTTCTGCCTGTCTCGTGGGCTCGGAGCTCGTCGAGCACACCAGCTCGAGGGCACGTGTCAGCTCTATTCGTTTGGTCGTTGCGCCCACCACGAAACCCTCCGCAAGGAGACTTCGCCGTCACCTCGAGGTGGTCGGCGGCGAGTCTTTCTCATGTATCCTGTCACTGGTATGTCTCCTAGACTCTCACATCACGGCCCTCTAACCACACACCAATGAGGTTGTCATGAGCACGACTCGCGCAGGAAAATCGAGGGGGCGATCATGGAGGGGGCACATGAACGCCGCGATCCTGACCTGGCTCGACGACTACATGCACCGCAAGCTCGGGGAGGAGAAGCGGCGCCTCTGCGCCGCGCTCGACGGTGTGGTCGTCGAGATCGGCTCGGGGACGGGGGCGAACATGCGCTACTTCGAGCCCGGGACGCGGCTCGTCGCCGTGGAGCCAGGCGCGTCGATGCACCGGCTGCTCCGTGAGGGCGCCGCCCGCCACGACATCGACCTGGAGCTGCTCCCGGTCGGCGCCCAGGAGATGCCGATGCCAGACGCGAGCGTCGACGCGGTCCTCTCCACCCTCGTCCTCTGCACGGTCGCGGACCCCGAGGCCGTGCTCGCCGAGATCCTCCGCGTGCTCCGACCCGGCGGCGTGTTCGTGTGCCTCGAGCACGTGTGCGCGCCCGAACCCGGCGCGCTGGATACGCTCCAGCGCGCGCTGCGCGGGCCGTGGCGGTGGGCGTTTCAGGGCTGTGACCTGTGCCGCGACACCGGCGCGACGCTGCGCGCGGCGGGCTTCTCGAGCGTGGAGATCGAGCGCGTGACGTGGCGCACGGCCATCGTCCCCATCTCACCGATGATCGTGGCGACCTGCACCCGCTAGCGCCAACCTCTGCTTCTCACTGTGTCGGTCTGCGCGCCGGAGCGTCGGATCGGTTGCGTCTGGGAACCTCTCCTTTGTCTCATCGCATCTCTTGAGCGATATGTAGTGTCTGACGACCGACGCCGCAGATCGTGTCGTGGCCTCGAACGGAGTGAGTCATGGGATGGAGAGACAGGATCGACCCCGCGCTGCGCAAGATGTCGAGGCGAGTACCCAACGTGACCTTCGGTCCGTTCGTCACGCGCGGTTTTCGCCTGCTCATGAAGGTCGCGCCGATGGGGGCCACGCCAGGGGTCGAGACGCGCACGGTCGAGCTGGGTGACCAGCGCGTCGTGGTCTTCACGCCGACGGCGGGGCTGAAGGCCCCCGCGGCGCTGATGTGGATACACGGGGGAGGGCGGATCGTGGGGGTGCCCGAGATGGATGGCTGGACATGCGCGCGGCTCGCGCTCGAGCTCGGCGTCGTCGTCGTCGCGGCGTCGTATGGCCTCGCGCCCGAGCGCCCGTTCCCCGCTGGCCTGGACGACTGCCACGCGGCGTGGTCCTGGCTCGTCGCGCACGCCGGAGAGCTCGGGATAGACCCCGAGCGCATCGCCCTCGGCGGCGAGTCCGCCGGCGGCGGCATCGCCGCGGAGCTCACGCAGCGGCTCGTCGACGAGGGCGGGGTCTCCCCGCGCGCGCAGCTCCTGGTCTACCCGATGCTCGACGACCGCACCGCCATCGACCCCGAGCTCCCGAAGGACCACCTCGTCTGGAACAACCGCAGCAACCTCTACGCCTGGACCTGCTACCTGGGCCACGCGCCCGGTGAGAAGGAGCCGCCGCCTTACGCGGTCGCGGCGCGTCGCGAGGATCTGGGCGGGCTCCCCCCTGCGTGGTTCACGATCGGCGAGCTCGACCTCTTCCTGGGAGAGAACCGCGCCTACGCTGCGCGGCTCGAGGAGGCCGGGGTGCGCGTGACCATGGAGTTCGTGCCCGGGGCGTTCCACGGCTTCTACGCCTCGGGCCGATACGAGGCCCCCATCGTCGCGGTGCATGAGAGCATGGACCGCTTCCTCACCGAGGAGCTCGGCCTCGACCCTCACGTCGTGGTGGGCGCGTGACGGGGGTTCTGGACCAGAAGACGGACCCGGAGGGCGCCCCCGTCGCGCTCCTCGTCGAGCGAATGATCGAGCTACGCGGCCAGAGCGTCGAGGAGCTCGAGGCCGAGCTGCGAGCCTCCGCGGATCGGCTGCGCGAGGTCCCCGATTACGCCGACGCGGCGCGCGCGGAGCTCGCGCGCGTCACGCACCCGACGCGGCGGGCGAGGTTGCTCACAGAGCAAGGCATCCTGAGCGACGAGGGGCTGATCGCGGGTGTCGTGCGCCGCTTCACCGGGAGGCTCGCGCCCGACCCGGACGACGACCTCGTCAGGCCCCGCGTGGCCAGGCGAGCCCACATGGCGCTGCGTGACCTCGGGGAGGCCGACGAGGCGTTGGAGGACTGGGTCCGCGCGCTGCTCGAGGGCGTGGAGCTCGACGAGGTCGCGCTCGCGGAGTCGATCCTCCTGCTCACCGCGCGCGTCTGCGGCTCGGCGCTCGACCCCCGCCTGCTCGACCGCGTGCACGATCGCGCCCGCTGGACCTCGGCCTTCCTCGACCTCCAGCGCGAGCTCGACCGCTACGCCATCCGTCGGTTCGACCCCGACTCCGACGTCTCGCCCGAGGACCTCGACGCCGACCACGCGAGCGTCGTCGACGCCATCGCCGCCGCCGCGCGCGAGATCTCCACGCTGAGAGAGCTCAAGCGCACGGTCGGAACCACGCTCAGGCTCTCGAGCGCGACGCTGCGCACGCAGCAGCAGCTCACGCGCCTGCGGACGTTGGTCGCGTGCGCGTCGTCGGATGAGCGGCCGGGCGCGCTCGCGCGCCTGGCTCGCGAGCTCATCGAGTCGCGCTCCTCGCACACCCCCGCGCTCGACTTCGCCGCCCAGAAGCTCGAGCTGCTCGCCTACCTCGCCGTGGGCCACGCCGCTCAGAAGGGCGAAGGTTACGCGGCGCGAGACCCGAGCGATTACAAGAAGTTCGCGTCCAAGAGCCTCAAGGGCGGCGCGATCGTTGCGGTCTTCGCCTGCATCAAACTCCACCTGAGCCACGGCGGCCTCGCGTTGATCCCGCAGGGGCTCGTCTACGGCCTGAACTACGCCGTCTGCTTCGTGCTCATCTACCTGACGGGCGCCACGCTCGCGACCAAGCAGCCCGCGCTCACCGCGTCTCGCCTCTCACAGGCGCTCGAGGGTGGCCCCGACTCCGAGGACTTCGCGCCGCTGGTGCGCTCGATTTCGCGCAGCCAGTTCATCTCGTTCGTGGGCAACATCCTGGGCGCGGCGACCTTCGCGTTGATCATCGCCAGCGCGCTCGAGCTGTTGTTCGGCTTCTCGCTCATCAACGAGGCCGAGGCGGTCTACCTCGTCGAGAAGCTCCACCCGACCCGATCCGCCACCATCCTCTACGCCGCCGTCGCGGGCGTGCTCCTGAGCGTCGCGGGGTTCATCGCGGGCGCCATCGACAACGCCGTGGTCTTCCACCGCGTGGGCGAGCGCGTCCAGGCGGGGCGAGGCGTGATGCGGCTGCTCCCGAAGCCGCTGCGCGAGGCGCTCTCCGAGCGCGTCGACGACCAGCTCGGTGCGCTCTCCGGGAACGTCATCCTGGGTTTCCTGCTGGGGTCGGCGGGGACCCTCGGGCTCGCGCTCGGGCTCCCCATCGACATCCGCCACATCGCCTTCGCCTCGAGCCACAGCGCGCTCGCGTTCGTCTTCAGCGCCGACGGTCGCACGCTCGCCACGCTCGCCACGCTCGCGCTCTCGGTCGCGGTCATCGGGCTGGTGAATTTCCTCGTGAGCTTCTCCATCACGCTCGGGGTCGCCATCGCCGCGCGCCGCGTCCAGGGTCACGCCTGGCGTGACCGCCTCTCCAGCGTCTGGCGTCTCGCGCGAGCTCGCCCGCTCGCGTTCTTCCTCCCGCTGGATGAGAAGCAGACCCAGGGCTGAGCGAGGCGCCTCACTCCATGTCCGGGCAGCACAGGTCGTCACACGAGACCCGTTTCGGCGCGTCCGGGTCGCTCGCGCGCTCCGGGTTCGCGCGCAGGCACCGGTGCTTGCTGCCGCCCTGGGTCCCGATCATGACGTGGGCGCACCGGTCGCAGTCGACCCCGGCGGGCCTCTTCTCCAGCGGGACCTCGTCGATCTGCTCGTTGCTGCGCTGCCTCATGTCGTGGCCTGGACCTGGCGCATCGGGCGCATCGGGCGCATCCAGTGCGTCCGCTTCGATCGCGTCGTCTGCCGCCGCGCTGGTCGCCTCGATTGCCTCTTTGGTCGGTGTGTCCGTCGCGGGCTCTGGCGGCTGCGCGAGCGGCCCTCGGGTGGTCGCCTCGGGTTCGGTGTTGGGCGCAGGCGTCGAGCAGGCGAGGGTGCCCAGGCACAGCGCCGCAGCGAGCGAGAGCCGGAGGAGGCATGAGCGGAGGGGCGGTATGCGGTGGGTGTTCATGTTGCGCACCTGTGCGTGGCGTGGTGGTCGAGCGTCTCGTGTGTACGTCACAGTGTGACGCGTAGCTCCTCGTGAGCAACCGCCCTCGACCCGTCCGTGACCAGGAACGTCCGCGCGGCGAGGTCCATGAGCACGGTGTGGACGGTCTCCACGGCGAGCGCGTCGGAGGGTGGCGCCGAGACCCCGAGGTGTCCGAGCGCGGCGAGGATCGTGTCCGGCGTCAACGGCGAGGACGACATGTCCAGCCGCCGCTCGAAGATCGCCCGGCGCATGCAACGCGCGCCCGTGATCGGCGTATTCGTCGCGGCTACGAAGGGCACATCGCGCGACACTGTGTGTGCGCTCGGGGTCACCTCGACGGCGGCGACCTCTCCGCCCGCGTCGCCGATGAGGTAGGTCGCGCAGGCGGCGCGGCGAGCCTGGGTGATCCTCTGTATGGCCTGCGCGGCCGTGCTCGACTCGAGCGCGAGCCTGCAGAGTACGTGCACCGGGACGCCCTCGAGGTTCACGCGCGGCGTGCTCAGGAAGTTCAGGCACACGCCCACTCCGAGCGCGTTCATGCCGATCTTTCCGACCATCCCGGGCTCGATCAGCGTGATCATCGCGGGGCCCGCCTCGGGCTCGAGGCGCACGCATCGCGTCCAGCCTCGCAGCGCGTTCCACCAGTCCCAGTTCTGCGCGAGCAGCGCCCCCGACGCGGCTGCTTGCCCACCTCGTACGCCGACGGAGGTGCACTCGAGCGCGTCCGTGTTCGCCCTGAGCTCGGTCCGGGCGTTGAGCGCGTAGACCTGCCACGCCTCGAGCCCCGCGCCGCGGGCGATCCCCTCCATCTCGGCGCCGAGGTGGGGGGCGAGCTCGAGCACCGCGCGGGCGTGGTCGCGCACGGCGTCCTGGAGCTCCTGGGGTTCCATCCCCCACCACTGGTCCATGTACCAGCCGAGCACGTGGCGGATCTCGTCGCGGAGCTCCTCGCCGTGTTGGAGGCCGAGCTCGAGCGGGCTCCCCGAGAAGGTGTTCATGTGTCGGTCTCTCGTGGCTCGATACGAAGCGTCAGTGAGAACGTGGAGCCGACGCCCACCTCGCTCCTGACCTCGAGCTCGCCGCCGAGCATGTGGGCGAGCTCGCGCGAGACGGCGAGGCCGAGGCCGGCGCCTTCCTGGTGTGCGTCGGCGCGTTGGAAGACGTCGAAGATGGAGGTGAGGTGCTCGGTCGCGATGCCCTGGCCGGTGTCCTCGACCTCGAAGCGGAGGGTCCCGCCTTGGACGTACGTGGCGCGGAAGACGATGTCGCCGCGGTCGGTGAACTTGGCGGCGTTGGAGAGCAGGTTGAGCAGGATCTGTCGCAGGCGGACGTCGTCGGTCTCGATCATGGCTGGGAGCTCGCCGAACTCGACGGCGAACGTGTTGCCGCGCTTCCAGGAGAGCGTCTCGCCGCTGCTCTTCAGGTCGTCGAGGAACGAGGCCAGGTCCAGCGCTGTCGTGTTGATCTCGACCCGCCCGGATTCGATGCGAGAGAGGTCCAGGATGTCCGAGATCACGCCGAGCATGTGCGAGCCCGCGGCGCGCACGCGGCCGAGGTCCTCGCGCATTTCGTCGACGTCGAGCGTGGCCGTGGGCTCGTCGAAGGCCTCGTCGATGAGCTCGGTGTACCCGATGATCGTGTGCAGCGGCGTGCGCAGCTCGTGGCTCATGTTCGCCAGGAACCTCGTCTTCGACGCGCTGCGCTCGTCGGCCTCGGTGCGCGCGATCCGCTCGGCCCGCAGCTCCTCGTTCTTGGCCTCGAGCCTGGACTGCGAGCGGTCCTGCAGGAGCACCGGGATCGACACGACCGCGGCCAGCAGGATCAGCGTGACGAACATGAGGGTGACCGCCAGGGGTCGCTCGAAGCTCTGCGGGATGTCGAGCCTCGGGAGCATCATGAAGAGGTCGTTGTCCGTGAGCAGCAGCGCCATCCGGTAGGTCCAGGCGTATCCCACGCCCAGGACGATCGGGACGCGGCGCCTCGGTGAGAACACCAGGAGCGGCAGGATGCTCGCGCCGAAGAGCATGTTCTCCAGGCCGAGCTCGGGGCCCACCAGCTCGGCGTACACGCCCAGCGCGGTCGGCTGCAAGGCCACCAGCACGTACCTCGACGCCTGCGTGCGCCCCAGGGCGTTGAGCGCGGGCGCGGCGAACATGAGCGCCCACGCGACCAGCGTGAGCGCGCCGAGCGTCGGTGAGACCGCGCCGAACAGGAACACGAACGGGACCGCGTTCGCCGCGACGATGAACGAGATCGCGTTCGTCAGCCTCAGCCGACGCACCTCTCCGCTCCCGGTGTCCTCACGTACACCCAGGTCGAGCAGCTGCATCCATGAAACGGGGACCTTCATCGGTGTTCATCCGTTCGTGTGCCTGGTGTCGAGCCACCAGACTCGCGCAAAGGACGTCGGACATCAACCATCGCGGGCGCCCATCGAATCGAAGTGGTCGCCCGGGTCGGTTCGGCTAGACTGACAGGGCAGACGCCAGCACACAGGACGAGGCCCTCCATGACAGCACGCGACGACGCGCGCCCTGACGCGCCCGCATGGATCGAAGAGCTCTCGGCGCTCGCTCCCTCCGCAGACATCTCCAAGCCTGTCTCTTATACACATCTGACGCTGCCGACGATCTACTCTGT
>CAJXPN010000220.1 GCA_913058025.1 uncultured Myxococcales bacterium
CGAGATTTCTGCCTGTCTCGTGGGCTCGGAGATGTGTATAAGAGACAGGTCCACCAGGTTCACGGGGACGACCACGTCCTCGAAGGGGATCGACCAGGAGCCTGTCAGCTCGTCGGTCTTCATCGACCCCTCGGCCTGCCCGAGCCTGAGCCAGCCGGGCTCGAGCACGTCCCCCACCGGCTCGCCGCGCCCGTTGGCGAAGAAGATGCCGACCTCGAAGTCGCTCGGGAGGTCGCCTTCCTGCAGGTGCACGCCCCGGAGCTCGACGTCGAGGTCCACGCGATCGAACCGATCACCGCCGACCGTCCTCGGGAGCACGACGACCGTCGGGTCCCCGTCGCCCTCGAGGTCGGCGTTGCCCTCGGGGTTGAGGAAGACCGTCTCCTTGAGTCGGATCGAGGAGACGTTGGTCGAGTAGAGGATCGGGTGCGTGCCCGGGTTGGTCGGGTCCGGTGTGTTCTCGTAGTCGTTCAGGTCGAAGGTGTACTTGGTGTCGTAGCTGTACCCGAGCATGTCCTCGTAGAACGAGAGCGCGGTGTCGGTCGCGTACGACTCACCGACGACGCCGGTGTAGGCGAACAGAGAGCCGCCGTCTCCCATGAACAGGTCGAAGCCGCTTAGTGGTAGGTCTTCGCCCGTCGAGCACGCCGAGAAGTTGACGAACGTGTCCTCGAGCGGCGCCGAGTTGAACTTCGGGTTCGCGAGGTACTCGCTCGTCACCGCGATGAACGGCGTGTCGAGCTTCTCTGCAGGGCCGGGGTACCGAATGGGCACCACCGCGCACGCGAGGCCCTTCCTGAGGCTGGCGTCGGTGTTGGAGTTCGCGAGCGCCTCGTCGAGGTCCGAGCATTCAGAGATGTAATCGTTTACGAGCTCGTCTTTGGTATACGTCTCGCTGTAGTCGACGCGCTTCTTGCTGATCGTCAGGCTCGTCAGGAGCGCAGACACGCGCTTCTTGGTCGCGTTCACTTCTACTGTCTGCGTTCCATGCGAGACCACGTGAACGACGTCG
This sequence comes from uncultured Myxococcales bacterium, assembly GCA_913058025.1. GTDB lineage: Bacteria > Myxococcota_A > Bradymonadia > Bradymonadales > Bradymonadaceae > CAJXPN01. The sequence continues at coordinate 1,013 of CAJXPN010000220.1, forward strand.
TAGTCCTTGAAGTTGCGAAACGAGGAAGGACGAACCTCTCCTCCTCGCTGAACGGAGACGCTCGTGTACTGGGGGTCTCCTCGGAAGAGAGCCGCGACCTGGTCCGTCTCTCGTGCCCAGTAGCCTCCTTGGTTGTAATAAGGCGACAGGACCAAGACCTTCTTCTCGTTTCTACCGAACCCCTCTCGTGAGCCGTGGGCGATGAGCGCACCGGAGCGTGTACGCGCGCGTCCTCGACCAGCGCCCTCATCAGGTTCGAACAGCTCCGCGATCTCGTCCTCGGCCACGAGCTCCACCGACGGTGCGATGTCGGGTATGTCGCGATCGATTCTGATCCGAGGGACGCCCCCCTCGACCCACCACATCAAGGTCGTGCCGTCTGTGTACGTCGCACGCTGACCGCCGACGCCGTCGATGAGCTCGACGACCTCTTCGGGCGGGACGCCATCAACAAGCCGTGAAGACACGAACGCGTCGAGCTCGCGCGAACGCTCGCGAATCCCCTCCGTCAACTCACCGCAAGAGAAGGCGTTGTCCTCACATGGTGAGTAGGGCGGGAGCCAGGCGGGCTCCTCATCGGGCACCTCGACGACCTCGGGAGCCTCCAAGCACCCGCACGCGAGCGTGAACGCTGCCACGCCGATGGACAGGAGGAGGAGGAGCTTGTCGTGGGCGTTCATCGGAGTGCGCTTCATCGGTACCCCTCCTCTGTGATGGTTCGGTCGTGGTCGTCTTCGCTGAAACCGTACTTCAGGAACGGCGGATCGACCTTGGCCCACGCGCCTCGAGCGCGCATGTGCGCGGCGATCTCTTCTGGAGATTTACCGTCCAGTTGCATCCCTTGCAGCACGCGGAACAGCTTACGCCTGGCGATGGAATGCTGCTCCGTCGACAGCTTCTCATGGTCGCGCCACTGCTCGGGCGTCAGTATCGGGACGTCGTGCGTCGCGTAGTTCAGGTACGCCTTCACCTCACCATCGAGGCGCTGCCTCTCCTCGGACTTCGGCGGCAACACGACGTCGTCGTCGAGGAACGGAGTCGTGAGCGGCAAGACCTCCTCGTTCACCTCGGGTTCGTCCGTGGAGGCCTCCTCACGTCGCGCTTCGGGCTCGGTGGGGGGCGCCGTGGTCGAACCCTCCCCACGGGCGGCCTCTCCCTTCTCCACGGCCGGAGCGGGCGTGGCCTCCTGGGGCGACGAGCTCTGGCAGGCGAAGGCCAGGAGCGCGAGGGACGCGATGAAGCATGCGCGAAAGTATGTCATGTCGAGACGACCTCCGAGTCGGTTCGCTCAGCAGGGTGACGTGACGTGGCGTTGCCCCCTGAGTTTCGTGGTGTCGAGGCCCTACTCTGCACGACCGCGCCGGGGGATTCAACCTCGCCCCGGGGCCACACGCGCCGCGACCAAGAGTCGCTCCAAGGGGAGCCCTTGGGCCCCTGGAGGGCGCGCATGTAGAGCGCATAGTGTGACGAGGGGTCGGGGCCGCGGGCCCGTAGGCGAGCCTACAGGGCCTCCTGGGGGCAGGCGCCTACCGGGCGGGCCTCGCCGGGGGGCTCAGTAGGGCGCGCCGTCAGTCGACGTAGAAGTAGCAGCTGGTCCTGGGCTCGGCGTCGCCGACCTCGGCGGAGATGAAGTCGAGCGTGAGGTCGATGTTGGGGCGGACGTCGGTGGCGTTGGCGGCAGAGACCAGCCCCTCGACCTTGCCCACGACGCGGTTGGTCCCTGGCAACCTGCGCACGCTGAGGGTGGTGTCCGACTCGAACGTGGAGCCGTCCGCGAGGCTGATCTCACCGGCGAGGTAGTATGCGGTGTCGCCGTAGGTCACCGTGGCGCTGTTGCCCGAGTCCTCGTCCATTGTGATCGTGGTCCACTCCGTGCCCAGGCTCCCCAGGTCCACCCCCGAGACGATGATGACCGCGCTCGGGTAGACGCGCTCGGTCTGCTCGCCGTCCGCGTCGAACTCGGCGCGGCCGACGTTGATCGTCCACACGGGGCCGAAGCCCGTGACGGTGACCTCGTTGGCCAGGAGCTCCTTTGGGCCGCCGTCGACGGCCAGCGTCGCAGTGGGGCAGTTCGGGTCCCGCGCGTCGAGCGTGTATGAGGTCTGGCTGGTACCGCCCTCGGGGAGTCGCGCCTGAACCGCGATCCGTACGGTGCGCTCCTTGGCCATATCGACCGGGAACTTCACGTCCTTGAAGGGGACCGACCACGCGCCCGCGCCCTCGTCGAGCTTCATCGACTCTTCCTGAGCAGGCGACAACCAACCAGGTTCGAGCACGTCTCCTGTGGGCTCCCCTTGCCCGTCAGCCAGGAAGACGCCGACCTGATAGTCGCTCAACAGCTCCCCTTCACGCAGGCGAACGCCGCGCAGCTCGACCTCGAGGTCGAGACGATCGAACCGTTCGCCATCGAAGGTGCTCGGCAGAACCTCGACCCTCGGGTTCGCGACGCCCTCGAGGTCCACGTCGCCACCCGGCTTGAGCAACACCGTCTCCTTCAGGCGGATCGACGAGTTGTCAGGTGAGTAGAGGACCGGGTAGGTCCCGGCAGTGAAGTCATCCTCCAGATCACCGAGGCCCAGCTCGTCGAAGACGTACTTGGTGTCGTAGTTGCCCTCGATCATGTCCTGATAGAACAAGCCCGACGTCTGCGTCGCGAACGACTCGCTGACCAAGCCCGTGTAGGCGAAGACCGAGCCGCCGTCCCCCATGAAGAGGTCGAACCCGCTCAGCGAGAGGTCTTCCCCAGTCGAGCACGCCGAGAAGTTGACGAACGTGTCCTCGAGCGGCGCCGAGTTGAACTTCGGGTTCGCGAGGTACTCGCTCGTGATCGCCAGGACGGGTGTACTCATCTTTTCTGTCGCGCCGGGATACTTCATGCCGACATACGCACACGCGAGGCCCTTCAAGGTCGAAGGGTCGGCGCCCGCGGCGATCGCCTGCGCGACGTACCCATCCAGGTCCTCACACTTCCCCAGGATGTCTTCCTCGAACTCGTCTTTGGTGTAAGACCTCCCCTTCTCCGGCGCGCGCTTGTTGAGCATGAAGGTCGTGAGCACCGCCGACATGCGCTCACGGCCCACCGCCGTCTCGAGCGTCTGCGTGCCGTGCGAGATGATGTGGATCACGTCGAACTCTCGAAACGAACGAAACACCGACGCAGTGACCGTGTCCCCCTCGAGGGAGAACGTGTTGTCCGCGTACTGCTCGTCCTCGTTGAAGAGATCGAGCAGGTCGTCGGTCTCCTGCTCCCAGAGCCGCCCATAGAAGTAGAACGGGGACAGGATGAGGACCTTCTTCGTGTTCCTCTCGAACCCGTCGCGTGAGCCATGGGCCGAGAGCCCGCTCGCCCGGGTCGACATGGACCCACTCCGGATCGAGCTCTCGTCGGAGGCAAAGAACGCGTCGAGATCGCTCAGAGCCGTCGCGTCCTCCGGGACCACGAGCTCGGGGAGCGAGCGTGTCCAGAGGATCCTCGGGATGCCACCGTCGACCCACCACATCAGCATGTCGCCAGTGACCGACGCGTTCTGCCCTTCGACGCCTCGGACAGTCTGCGCGAGTTCCTCGAGGTCGCCCCCGGCTTCGAGCGCCTCTTCGACGATCCCATCGAGGACGCCCGAGCGCGCGATGGCGTCCTCGGTCAGCTCACCGCATGAGAACGCGTTGTCTTCACAAGGTGAGTAGGGGGGCACCCAGACCCGACGCTCTTCTTCCTCCGGTTCCTCCACGGTGCCTTGTGTATCGGAGCACCCGCAGGTGAGCGCGAGGGCAATCAAGAGGCCCGCGGCGATGCCATGTCCCCTGTCTCGCATGCTCATCTCAACCCCTCCACCATGATCATCTCACGGACGTGTTCTTCGTTGAAACCCCACCTCACCTTCGTCGGTGTCACGTCGACCCAGGCTCCCAGCCCTCGAAGATGAGCGGCGATCTGTTCGGGCGTCTTCTTGTCGTACTTCATCTCCCGCGCGGCGGCGCCCAGCTTCGCCAACGCGAGCTTGATCTCGTCCCTCGTCAGCGTCTCGGGATGAGCCAGCTGCTCCTGCGTGATGACGCGTACGACGTGCGTCTCGTACTTTCTGTACTTGTCGATTTCGGCACGGCGCGCCTTCCTTTGTGGGGTCTCGCTCTCTGCCCTCACCTTGGCGGTGACTCCCTCGCCAAATATCGCGTCCAACGGATACTCTTCGCCTGTCGCTACGTCTTCAGGTCCCTCATCGGCCACAGGGGGTGGGTCTGCATGTGGGCTTTTTGCCTCGATTTTGTTGGGCTGGGCCGCCTTGTCCACAGACGGAGCGGGCGCGTCCTCCTGGGGCGAAGAGCTCTGACACGCGAACGTGAAGAGCGCGAGGGACGCGATGAGGCATGCGCGGACGTGTGTCATGTCTAGACGACCTCCGAGTCGGTTCGTTCAGGCAGAGAGGCGTGACGTGGCGCTTCCCCCTGAGTTGTGGTGTCGAGGGTCGATTCTGCACGACCGCTGCGAACGATTCAACCTCGTCATGAGCCTCACGCGCCGCGGCCTGAGGCGGTCCGGGGCATCCTGGTCCGCCACGTTCAGCGCGCATGCAACGGTTTGGGATCGCGCCCGCGGCCCGCAGGATCACCTCGGCTTCGGCAGCAGCCACCCAAGCGCGTGACCGACCCATCCTCCTACGGGAGCGCCTCTCGAGGCTCCGGCGCGTGACGCAACGCGAGGTCGTTGAGGTGGCCCAACAGCGCCCACTTCCCGGCCTGGTATTGGAAGTCGAAGCCCTTTCGCTCATCGAGGGTCACGCCGTCGACCCGTAGGGTGGGATTGCACCTGGAGTGCGCTCGACTCATGTCCCGAGGAGACGTCGACACCGCGCGTACATGCGCGCGGACTTCGTCGGCTTCGTCGGCGGTGATGCGCGCGTCGACGCTGACCTCGTTACAGGATATGCCGAAGGGGTCACACTCGTCCTTACCCCTCGGGGGTTGCCAGACGGACGCGACGAGCGCGCGCGTCTCGAGGTTCAGGCTCAGGTCGATCAGGCCCGGCGCAAGGCACCCGTCGTTCCCGGAAACCGAGACCGAGCTCACCTCACCGAGGAACGCCAAGGGACCCTCGGCTGACGAGGGACCCTCGCATCCAGCGAACAACGAGAGGCAGGAACAGGCCAGCGCGAGTCGTCTCATTCGACGGACCTCCATGTGTGTATCCGCCCATTCTAGTACACGAACCGGCACACAGGTAGGGCCTCTCGGGTGGGGCGAAGTGCTCCAGGCGTGGAGGCGCGTGGGGACGAACCTGGAGCCTCCAGGGTGCCTCTGGGGGCCGGTTTCCAGGTGAAGGTATCAATGGCTGCGATGGGCTCGAGGCCCGCAGAACGGCCCACGGCTCGTCCTGGGGCGTCTCGCACCCTCGAGGCCCTGCGGCGAAGCCCCCTCGGTCCACCACGAGGCCGCGCGGAGGGCTCGCGGACGCGTTCAGTAGGGCATGCCGGGGGTGACCATCTGGATGCGGTGGAGTCGGTCGCGCTCGGTGGCGTAGAGCACGTCGCGGTTCGGGCCGCCGAAGGCGAGGTTCGTCAGGGACGCGCCGGGCAGCGCCTCCCAGACCTTCTGACCCGACGGGTCGAAGGCGCGCAGCGCCTCGCCAGGGATGGCCAGGTAGACGGTGCCGGCGCAGTCGACGGCCATGCCGTCGGCGCTCTGGTTCTCCACGAAGACGGACCGCTCGCCGGCGACGCCGTCCACGAGCGGGTAGCCAAAGACCGTGTCCTCGTCCTTCGAGGCGACGTAGAGGGTCCGCTCGTCGGGGGAGACGGTGACGCCGTTGGGCCGGCGCAGGCGGTCGTCGATGAGCTGGAGCTCGCCGCCGGGGGTCAGGCGGTAGACGCCCTCGAAGCCCAGCGGGGTGGGGCGGCCGTCGACCTGGCCGCCGTAGGTCGGGTCGGTGAAGTAGATGGAGCCGTCGGAGGTCAGGACGAGGTCGTTGGTGGCGTTGAGTGTCTGGCCCATGAACGAATCCACGAGGACCTCGCGGGCGCCGGCCTCGTCGACGCGCGTGATGCCGCGCGCGGCGTGGTCGGAGACGTAGAACGCGCC
>CAJXPN010000221.1 GCA_913058025.1 uncultured Myxococcales bacterium
CGAGATCTACACAGAGTGGATCGTCGGCAGCGTCAGATGTGTATAAGAGACAGGACGAGTGCCGCGTCATGCGGATCGCCAAGCTCGAGCACTTCGTCAAGGTGATGGAGATCAAGGGCTTCGGCGGCAAGCACCTCGAGTCGCTCTTCGACGAGGGGCTCGTGACCACGCCGCCCGAGTTCTACGAGCTCGAGATCGACGACCTGCTCGACCTGGATCGGATGGGCGAGACGCTGGCGACCAAGCTCGTCGCGAACATCCAGGCCAAGAAGGCGGTCCACGCCGCGATGTTCCTGCGCTCCTTCGGCATCCACGAGCTCGGGCGGCACGTCTCGGCGATCCTCGCCAACGAGTTCGACGACCTGGATCAGGTCTTCGCGCTGACCGCCGAGGATTTCGCAAAGGTCCACACCATCGGCGACGTCATCGCCAAGACCGTGACCGAGGGGCTCGTCACGTACCGCGACGCGATCGACGCGTTGCTCGAGTACGTCACCCCCGTCTTCCCCGAGCGCGTAGACGCGCCCGAGGGTGGGCCGCTCGAGGGCTCGTCGTTCCTCTTCACTGGGACGCTGGTCACGATGAAGCGCAAGGACGCTCAGGCGGCGGTCGTCTCGCTCGGGGCCGAGGCTCCCAGCGGCGTGAGCAAGACGCTGAGCTACCTCGTCATCGGTGACGCCGACTTCGATCGCTACGAGAACGAGGGCTGGCGCTCGTCCAAGCTCAAGAAAGCCGAGAAGTACATCGGGGAGGGCGCCGCGCTCGAAATCGTCAACGAGACGCGCTTCTCCGAGCTCCTCGAGGACGCCAAGACCACCGCCGCAGCCGAGGAGGAGTGAGCACGAGGGCGCCCCGGGCGCCCTCCGTACTCGTTGACGACCCAATGAGTGCGTGTATAGGATGCGCGCAATGTTGTGTCGTAGACGACCGCGGTGATGGCCCTGATGGCCACCACACCGTCGTGGTGTCTTGTGTCGGGCTGCGCGCCCGACCGTTGAGTCGCCAGCGGGAGCCGAGATGTTGGATCCACAAGTGCGCGAGCAGACGCTGCTCGTCATCGACGACGAGAGAGACATCCTCGACGCGGTCTGGCGCCTGTTCCGTAAGGACTATGTGGTCCTGCGCGCGGACTCCATCGAGCGCGCCAGGACGCTCCTCGACGAGAACGACGTCCAGGTCGTGCTCGCCGACCAGCGCCTCCCCCGACACACCGGCATCGAGTTCTTCTCGGAGCTGCGCACGTCATACCCCGAGATCGTCCGCGTGCTCTTCACCGGGTACACCAACATCGACGACGTGGTCGACGCCATCAACGAAGGCCACATCTACCGCTACATCGCCAAGCCGTGGCGACCGGCCGAACTCAAGCTCTTCATCGCGCAGGCCTTCGAGTACTACTGGCAGCGCCGCGAGCGCGAGGAGCTCGTCGAGGCCTTGGGAGAGGCGAACACCAGGCTCGAGGAGGCCAACGCCGGCCTGACGCACGCGAACACGCGCCTGGAGGAGACCGACCGGCTGCGCACGGTGTTCATGGAGGTCGTGAGCCACGAGCTCAACACGCCGATCGCGATCATCAACGGCTACACCTACTTGCTCAAGAACGAACTCGAGGGCACGCTCTCGGGCGTCTCCGAGAAGTCGCTGTCTCGGGTGGAGGCCTCCGCGGGCAGGCTCAAGGGGATCTCAGACAACATCTTCAAGGTCTTCAACGATGAGGGCCCGGCGGCCACGCTGCGCCTCCGAGAGACCGCGTCGCGCACCCTCGCGCAGTCACTCCATGACCACGTCGAGCCGTTCCTTCTGCGGCGCCAGCAGCGCCTCGTCACGCAGCTCGAGGAGGGCCTGCCCGAGCTCGAGATCGACCCGGAGAAGGTCCTCGACGCGCTCGTCCACCTGGTCATGAACGCCATCAAGTTCAGCCGGGACGGTGAGACCATCTCGCTGTCGATGCGCGCCCACTCCGAGCGCGAGGACTGGATCACGATGGAGGTCGTTGACCACGGCATCGGGATCGCCACGGAGGACGCCTCGCACGTCTTCAGCGCGTTCTTCTCGTCGTTCAACACGGGGCACCACTCCTCGGGGGACTTCGAGTTCGGCAAGCGCGGCATCGGCCTCGGCCTGAGCGTCACGCGCCGGTTCGTCGAGATGCACGGAGGCTCCGTCTCCGCCCGAAGCGAGCAGGGCCAGGGCTCGGTCTTCACCATCGAGCTCCCGTCGAGCCAACGCGCGCGCTGATTTCGTCGCGCCGTGCGTACCCTTACCGTCACTCGCTGCATCCAACGTGAGCCTCGCACCCGCTGGCGAGGCCGCTGCGGGCAAAAACATACTTTTTTGTCTGGATTTAATGCTTACAACTCTGTATCCGATGTCACGGCAGCCTTTGGGCGCCCAACACACGTCGAGCAGAGGTCCAGAGAGTTCCATGAAGATCACGTCGGTCGAAGAGTACGGGTTGCGATGTCTGCTCCAGGTCGGAAAGACCTCGGGGGACTCGCCCGTGTCCGCGAGCGAGGTGGCCGCCGTGGAGGGCCTCTCCGAGGCGTACGCCCAGAAGCTCCTGCGCATCCTCGCGCAGGGCGGGCTGGTGACGTCTCACCGCGGCGTGCAAGGTGGCTACGCGCTCGCCATGCCCGCCGAGGAGATCACGCTGGGGGCCGCCATCAGGGTCCTCGGGGGCGTCATCGAGCTCGACCACATGTGCGGCAAGCACACCGGCGACCGCGACGTCTGCTCGAACCTGAAGAACTGTTCGATCCGGCCCGTGTGGTCGTACCTGTCCGAGTTCGTCGTGAGGACGTTCGACGCGATCCCGCTGTCGATGCTGATGCAAGACGAGGAGGGAGTGGCCGAGAAGCTGCTCCAGATGGTTCCGCCCAGGCGGGATGTTGCGGTAGATGAAGTCGTGGCCAGCGCCTGAGGCGTCCGTCACACCAGACAATGTGTCGATGACGCGCCCCTCACGGCGCGTGAACCCATAGCAGAAGAGGAGAGGCGATGAGCAGCGATCTCCAGACCATCATAGATACGCCGTACAAGTACGGCTTCGTCTCCGACATCGAGTCGGACACGTTCCCCCCCGGCCTCGACGAGGGCGTCATTCGGCGCATCTCCGCGCTCAAGGGGGAGCCCCAGTTCATGCTGGACTTCCGCCTCAAGGCGTACGCGCAGTGGCTCAAGATGACCGAGCCGGACTGGGCCAACATCCGGTACACCAAGGCCGACTACCAGGCCATCAGCTACTACTCCGCGCCCAAGGTGAAGGAGAAGAAGGCGTCGCTTGACGAGGTCGACCCCGAGCTGCTCGCCATCTACGAGAAGCTTGGCATCCCGCTCCATGAGCAGAAGATGCTCTCGAACGTCGCCGTCGACGCCGTGTTCGACTCGGTCTCGATAGCCACGACCTTCCGCAAGACGCTCGCCGAGGCCGGCGTGATCTTCTGCTCGTTCAGCGAGGCCGTGAAGGACTACCCCGAGATCATCGAGAAGTACCTCGGGACCGTCGTCCCCATCGCCGACAACTACTTCTCGGCGCTCAACTCCGCGGTCTTCACCGACGGGTCGTTCGTCTACATCCCCAAGGGCGTCCGCAGCCCGATGGAGCTGTCGACCTACTTCCGCATCAACACCGAGAACACCGGGCAGTTCGAGCGCACGCTCATCGTCGCCGAGGCGGGCAGTCACGTCAGCTACCTCGAGGGCTGCACCGCCCCCCAGTTCGACACCAACCAGCTCCACGCCGCGGTCGTCGAGCTCATCGCCCACGAGGACGCCGAGATCAAGTACTCGACCGTCCAGAACTGGTACGCCGGTGACAAGAACGGAAAGGGCGGCATCTACAACTTCGTGACCAAGCGCGGCTTGTGCGAGGGAGCACGCTCCAAGATCTCCTGGACCCAGGTCGAGGCCGGCTCCGCGGTCACCTGGAAGTACCCCGGGTGCATCCTCAAGGGCGACGACTCCGTGGGCGAGTTCTACTCGGTCGCGGTGACGAACAACCACCAGCAGGCCGACACCGGCACCAAGATGATCCACCTCGGGAAGCGCACGCGCTCCAAGATCATCTCCAAGGGCATCAGCGCCGGTCAGTCCCACAACAGCTACCGCGGGCAAGTCAAGATCGCCCCCGGCGCCGAGGGCGCGCGCAACTACTCCGAGTGCGACTCGATGCTCATCGGTGACCGCTGCGGCGCCCACACGTTCCCCTACATCGACGTGGCCAACCCCACGGCGCAGGTCGAGCACGAGGCGTCGACCTCCAAGATCGGTGAAGAGCAGCTCTTCTACTTCAAGTCCCGCGGCATCGACGAGGAGGACGCGATCTCGATGATCATCTCCGGCTTCTGCAAGGAGGTCTTCCACGAGCTCCCCATGGAGTTCGCCGTCGAGGCTCAGAAGCTCCTGGGCATCAAGCTCGAGGGCTCGGTCGGTTGAGCGCGGCGAGCGGGCAGGGCGCCCGCTCGTCGTTGAGTAAGTATTCGCAAACGTTTTGATGCGGTCCCTCTCCTGAGGGCCACGATGGTGAGTTCGCCAGATGATGTTGTCAGTCAAGAATCTGCATGTGGTAGCCGACGGAGCGAAGATCCTTCGCGGCGTCGATTTCGAGGTCAAAGCCGGAGAGATCCACGCGATCATGGGTCCCAACGGCTCGGGCAAGTCCACGTTCGCCAAGACGCTGGCGGGCCACCCTCAGTACGAGGTCACCCACGGTGAGGTCTCGTTCGATGGTCAGGACCTGTTCGAGCTCGAGGCCGACGAGCGCGCACGCGCTGGCCTCTTCCTCGCGTTCCAGTACCCGGTCGAGCTTCCGGGCGTCACCAACGCGACCTTCCTGCGCCACTCGGTCAACGCCGTGCGCCGCGCCAACGACATCGACGAGCTCGACCCGCTCGAGTTCGACGACTTCATCCGCGAGAAGCTCGAGCTCGTCGCGATGGACCCCGTCTTCCTCGACAGGTCCGTCAACGTCGACTTCTCCGGCGGTGAGAAGAAGCGCAACGAGATCCTCCAGATGGCCGCGCTCGAGCCCAAGCTCGCGCTCCTCGACGAGACCGACTCCGGCCTCGACATCGACGCGCTGCGTGTCGTCGCCGCCGGCGTCAACGCGCTCGCCAAGGAGGACAACGCCATCGTCATGGTCACGCACTACCAGCGCCTGCTCGATTACATCGAGCCGGACTTCGTGCACGTCATGGTCGGCGGCCGCCTCGTGAAGTCGGGCACCAAGGAGCTCGCCCTCGAGCTCGAGGAGCGCGGCTACGACTGGATCATCGAGGAGCTCGAGGAGACGTCATGAACGAGCGCATCGAACAGCCCGAAGGGCTCGTCGCGCCCTTCGCCTCCCACATCGCCGGGCGCTCCGGGCGCGCTGACGCGCTCGCTGCGCTCGCGTTCCCTCGCCGTAAGCACGAGGACTGGAAGTACGTCGGAGCGCAGCTCCGCGCGCTTAAGGGCAAGACGTTCGTCGCGGCTGAGGCCGCGCCCGGCCTCTCGCTCGACGCGCTCGGCCTGAGCGCGATCGACTCCATCGCGCGCCTCGTCTTCATCGACGGCGCGCCCTCGGACACGCTCAGCTCGATCCCCGACGGGCTCGACCTCCGCGTCTCCGCGCTCACCGACGCCGCGCTCGCCGAGCGCCCCGAGGCGCTCGCGACCTCGTTCGAGGGCGACTGGTTCGCCGCGCTCAACGAGGCCGGCTGGTCTGGCGGCTCGCTGCTCGAGGTCGGCAAGAACACCGACGGCGGCGGCGTCGTGCACGTCGCGTTCGTGAGCACCGGCGGGGCGTCGTCGGCGACGCTCCCTCGCTTGCTCGTGCGCGCCGCGCGCGGCTCCAAGCTCCAGCTCGTCGAGGAGCACGTGGGCCTCGGAGAAGCTGAGACGTTCGCGTCTCCGTTCATCGAGGTCCTCGTCGGTGAGAACGCGCACGTGGATCACATCAAGATCCAGCGCGCGTCCGTCACCTCTCACCACGTCGCGCGCCTCGCCGTGCACCTCTCCGAGGGCGCGCACTACCGCTCGACCACGGCGCACTTCGGCGGCGCGTTCAGCCGCCAGGACGTCGTCGCGCGCATCGACGGTGGGAACACCACCTGCGAGCTCCATGGGCTCGTCGCGGTCTCGGGGCGCCAGGTCTCGGACACGCACTCGTCGATGGACCACCGCAAGGCGCACTCGTTCAGCGATCAGCTTCACAAGTGCGTGGTCGGGGGCAAGGGCCACTCGGTCTTCAACGGCAAGATCTTCGTGCGCCAGGACGCCCAGCAGATCAACGCGTTCCAGCTCAACCGGAACCTGCTGACCTCGCTCGGTGGCCGCGCCGACACGAAGCCTCAGCTCGAGATCTTCGCCGACGACGTCAAGTGCACCCACGGCGCGACCATCGGCCAGCTCGACGCCGAGCAGCTCTTCTACCTCCAGGCGCGAGGGGTCACCCCCGAGGACGCCCGCGGGATGCTCACCTACGCCTTCGCGGCGGAGGTCCTCGAGCGCGTCCCCATCCTCAGCGCCCGCTCCGAGATGGCGCGCCTGCTCGCCGAGGCGGTCCGCTGAGGATGGGCCCGTCGCCCACCTAAGTGGCCCCTACACACCAGGGAACACCATGTTCGTAGACATGAGCGACACCGAGCACGGTCGGCTCGCGCCGACCGGCTCCGACACACGCGGTTGGGACGAGGTCCGCGCGGACTTCCGCGTCCTCGACCAGGAGATCAACGGCCAGCCGTTGGCGTACCTCGACTCGTCGGCGTCCAGCCAGCAGCCCTGGCAGGTCATCGAGGCTCAGGTCGAGTACCTGACCTCGCACCACTCCAACGTCCACAGGGGCGTGCACGACCTTTCGCAGCGGGCCACGAACCTCTACGAGGGCGCTCGCGCCAAGGTCGCCGCGTACATCGGCGCGCCCGCCACGCGTGAGGTGATCCTCACCAGCGGCGCCACCGAGAGCATGAACCTCGTGGCGCACACGTTCGGCCGTTCCAGGATCGGCGCGGGCGACGAGGTCCTCGTCAGCGGGATGGAGCACCACTCCAACATCTGTCTCTTATACACATCTGACGCTGCCGACGATCTACTCTGTGTAG
>CAJXPN010000222.1 GCA_913058025.1 uncultured Myxococcales bacterium
CGAGATTTCTGCCTGTCTCGTGGGCTCGGAGATGTGTATAAGAGACAGGACCTCGCCAGCGTCGATGGCCACGGGGTGCGCGGTCAGGTCGAGGGGCTCGAGAGCGCTGGCGAGGTCTCCGGCGGTCGGGATCGTGGCCGCGCCGGGGCGGGTCACGAGGAGGACCGACCGGGTGCCGCGGGCGACCTCGTCGGACAGCTCGGCGGCGACCGTCGCGGCGTCGCCTGCGTCGCACACGGCGCGGGCGTCCCAGCCCGCGGCGCGGCGGTCGAGCGCGCTCGGGCCGCGCGTCCCGGGAGCGAGGCCGGGGAAGCCGCCGAAGTCACCCTGCCCTGGCCTGTCCGTATAGATCGGCTCGAGCGTGAAGCCCTCTCTGGCGTGACGCTGGAGCGTCTCGACCGCGCGACCCTTGAGGGTCGCCTCCACGAGCTCGCGCCATCGCGCGATTTCGGGCTCCTCGAAGCGCTCATCGAGCGCCAACCTCTCACCATCCATTCCTCGACCTCCGCTACGCATGATCGCGATCCTCGCGACCCAAGTTGTAGTCCCGGTGGGCGCCCTGCTCAAGCGTCGCGGCGCGCGCGCCGTCGATGTGCTCGCGCTGGGTCGTCTTCTGCGAGGCCGACGCGCACGCTGACCGGTGGGTCCGCGGCGAGGGCTCGAGCCATCTCGGCGTGTCGACTCGTCGTAAACACTCGGAACCACTCGCGATCGAGCTGGGTCCTGGATGCTTGCGTATGGCAGACGACTCACAGAGTCTGATCCAGACGACCTAGGCGTCGACGTCACACCCACTCATGAGCAGTACATGACTCCGAAAACATCTCGCGCTTACGCTGCGTTCGTCCTCACTTGCACCCTGTTTCTCGCGTTCGGATGCAACATCACCGACCCGGACGCCGGGATCGTCGATCCGATAGTCATCACCACAGAGGACGCAGGCGGTGGGGACGACGGCGGCCCCGCGACGCCTGACGCCGAGGCTGACGCCGAGGCTGACACGGGAGCCTGCCCAGGAGGAGCCGCGCGCAATGCGTGCGGCGGCTGCGACGACCTCGGCGCGAGCGTCGGAGATCCATGCTCGAACCTCGAGGGTTTCGCTGGCTTCGAGTGCGGCAACCTGACGTGCCGACCTGAAGGAACGCTGGGTTGCAACTGCCCGGAGACCGACGGCTGTGTCACCAACGCACAGGTCACCGCGTGCGCGTGCGATGAGGGCTACGAGCCCAACGGCACGACCACGTGCGCCGACGTCGACGAGTGCCCGAACAACGTGTGCGACGAGCTGACGACCTGCACCAACACCGTGGGCGGGTTCACCTGCTCGGCGTGCCCCGCGGGCACGGTGGACGTGAACGACGACGGTACAGACTGCGTGGTCCCTCTGGAGGACATCGAGGCCGTCAAGGAGTCGGGCTTCCATCCTGGGAACACCTCGACCTGCATCCAGGCCAACTGCCCCGCGGGCAAGATCGCCATCGGCGGCGGCTACGGCGGCGAGGCGGGGATCGTCATCAACGCGAGCCGCTCCACCGCGGGCGGCTCCGCCTGGCTCGTGTGCGGCTTCAGCGACTCGCGCAGGTCCTGGGACGCGGTGGCCGTGTGCGCGAAGGCCAACGTCGAGGTCCAGCTCGCCCAGAGCGCGGGCGCGTTCGATATGAACACGGGCGCCTGCCACACCACCGAGTGCCCTGAAGGGACGCGCGTGATCGGCGGCGGCGGCGGCTGGGAGGACTCGCTCACCGTCGACCAGAACCTTCCCAACGACCAGGGCACCGGCTGGACCATCTGCGGGTTCTCCGACGGCGCCGCCTCGGCCCCGACCGTCGTGGCCATCTGCGCCGACGTGGACACCTACGTGAAGCGCGACACCATACCGGAGTCCTCGGGGTTCGGGTCGGGGTGCCGGGAGTCGACCTGCAACGACGACGACCTGCTGCTCGGCGGCGGCGTGTTCAGCGGCTTGGGCCGGACGGTCACGTTCAGCGGCCCGCGCTCACCCGAAGGCCAGATCTGGGACTTCTGCAACGAGACGAACCAGACCCAAGAGGCGTGGATCACGACGATCTGCACCGAGAACTTCTGAACACGACCGATCTCTCCACAGAGACACGCCATGCACGCCGAAGACATCGCTGTGATCTTGCGCGGCCGGCGCGCCGCCGTCCTCACCGGCGCGGGCTGCTCGACCGAGTCCGGGATCCCGGACTACCGCGGCCCAAAGACCCGCGACAAGGCCAGAAACCCTATCAAATTCATGGAGTTCGTGAAGACTCCGGAGGCGCGCAGGCGCTACTGGGCGCGCTCGGTCGTGGGCTGGCCACGCATGCGCGCGGCAAAGCCGAACGCGGCCCACGCCGCGCTCGCGCAGCTCGAATCGCGTGGCGTCGTGCGCGGCGTCATCACGCAGAACGTCGACCGGCTCCACCACGGCGCCGGCAGCCGGGAGGTCATCGAGCTCCACGGCGCGCTCGCCGACGTCCGCTGCCTGGAGTGCGGGCACGTCGAGGACAGAGACTCGCTCCAGGCAAGGTTGCTCGGCCTCAACCCGGGCTTCAAGGGTCGCGCCGTGGAGCTCGCGCCCGACGGCGACGCCGTCATCGACCCCGCGCTCGTCGAGACCTTCCACGTCGCCGGCTGCGAGCGCTGCGCCGGCACGCTCAAGCCCGACGTGGTCTTCTTCGGTGAGAACGTCCCCAAGCCCAAGGTCGCGCGCGCCTTCGCGCTCGTCGAGGACGCCGACGTGCTGCTCGTCGTTGGCTCGTCGCTCGCCGTGTTCTCGGGCTACCGCTTCGTGCGCCGCGCACGCGCGCTCGAGGTCCCCGTCGCGTTCATCAACCTGGGCGAGCCGATGCGTGGGCTCGAACCGGGCGACGTCTTCGTCGACGCGTCGGCCGGCGAGACGCTGGCCGAGGTCGCGCGCGCGCTGGACCGCTGAGGGCGAGCGCGCCTCCTTGCGTCGCGTCCGAGATCCCGTGACATTGGGTGCGATCGTAATCGGCTTCAAGCACCTCTCATCGAGCTCACGATATGACGAACAGACGGCTATGGACCCTCGGGATGGCAGCGATCGCGCTCACTGCATGTCTACCCACGAGCAGCGGCGGCGGCGGCGACGACAACAACTCGAGCGAGCGCCCGTGCGGGGCCGACGAGCGCGTCTCCGCCAACGCGTGCGTGCCGTGCGATCTGGGGTATGAGAACGCCGTCGGGGACGATCCTTTGGGCCAGGACACCGAGTGTGACCCGTTGGTCGAGCCGGGGAAGGGGCGCCTCGTGGCGTCCCCTGCGCGCTTGCCGTTCGGGCCTGTCGAGGTAGGCAGCTCTGGTTCGTTCTCGTTCGGCGTCCTGAACATCGGGGACACCGCGCTCACGATCACGTCGGTCTCGATCGCCGAGGGTGGTGACGACACCGAGCGTGAGCTCACGCTCACGAATACGCTCGAGGACTCCACGGTCGTCGAGCCTGGCGCGAGCGAGTCGCTCGAGGTGACCTGGGCGCCGGTGAACACGACCTCGGACTCGGCGACGATCACGTTCGCGCTCGAGGGCGCGCTGCTCGAGGAGCTCACGGTCGAGGTCACCACGCCCTCAGGCGCGCCTGACACCTCCTCACCCGTGATCACGCTGGGCGGCGCCGAGGCCGTGGACGGACCGGATGGCGCGACGCACAGGCTCGACTTCGGCGCGCGCGCCATCGGGCAGACTCACGTCCAGACGATCCTCGTCGAGAACGACGGCGCGGGCACGCTCGTCCTCGACGAGGTCACCTTCTCCACCGACGGAGCCCTCTCGATCATGAGCACACCGGAGCTCGTCGCGGGCCTCGAGGTCGAGCCAGGCGAGTCGGTCGCGGTGCGGGTAGCCTACGCGCCGACCGACACGTCCGCGTCGTCGGGCGAGCTGACGATCACGTCGAACGACGAGGCGTCCGGCGACCTCCTCGTCCAGATCACGGGCCAGGGCTCCGCTACCACGTGCCCGACCGCGGTCGGGCACGGCCGGGTCTCGGGTTCGAGCAGGCCCTACTCCACGGCGGTCGAGGCCGAGCCGCTCCAGACCATCGAGCTCGACGGCTCACGGTCTGTCGACGCGGCGCGCTATGAGTGGACGATCACGCAGCGGCCGGCCAACTCGACGGCGAGGCTGACGCCCGACAGCACCTCCGTGGCGCCCGAGCTCTTCCTCGACCTCGTGGGCAACTACACGGTCGAGCTCGCGACCTTCGACGCCGACGGCGTCCAGAGCTGCGAACGATCCGTCGTCAACGTCGTCGCGCGTGCCTCCTCCGGGCTCACGATCCAGGCCGTGTGGGACACGCCGATGGACATGGATCAGACAGACATCTCTGGCACGGACGTCGACCTCCACTACCTCAACAAGCTGGGCTCCTGGGACAGGCTCCCCTACGACATCTACTGGAAAAACCCCGGGGCGGACTGGGGCGTCGCGAACGACCCCTCGGACGACCCCGAGCTCGACATCGAAGACTCGGACGGCGCCGGCCCCGAGAACATCAATCACGATCGACCCTCGCCCAACGAGGACTACTCCGTGGGCGTCTACTATTACTCCGACAACGGCTTCGGCCCATCCTACGTGACCCTGAGGATCTTCGTCGGCGGGGCGCTCGCGTTCGAGTCGCGTGACAAGTTCCTCGAGCGTGAGAAGCTGTTCTGGCACGCCGTCGACATCGACGGTCAGGACCTGTCCATCACGACCATCGACTCCGTGCTCCAGGACTTCCCCTGACGCATCTCGGCGCACCACGACCCACGCATGAGAGCCCCAGATGAGGCACACGATAGAGGGCAAGGTGTTCTGCATCACCGGGACCCTGACCCACTACACCCGCGCCACCGCCGAGGCAGCCATCATGGGCGCCGGCGGCGACATCTCGAGGACCGTGAGCAAGAAGACCGACTTCCTGGTGTGCGGCGCGGGCGCGAGCGGGAAGCTCGACAAGGCGCGCTCCCGGGGCATCCCGGTGATCGCGGAGGCGGACCTGGAGGCGTTCCTGTCGGGTGACGTCGTAGAGGTCGACGAGGAGGTCGTCGTCTCGGGCGACGCGTCCGTGCGCGACCTCGTAGGGGAGGCGCGCGCCGCGCTCGACGGCCACCCGGACTCCGCGATGTGGTCCGCGCTCGTCGCCATCGTGGACTCGTGCGCTCCAGAACAGCTGGGCTCCCTCGTGGACTTCCTCGAGCCGCAGGTCGCGCGTTGGGAGGTCGAACCCGACGCGCGCTGGCAGCCCGACGCCACCTCGGTGAGCTGCGAGGGCGCCCCCGCGAAGTGGTTGAAGAGCGCCGCGCGCGGGGAGTTGCGGGTGGCGCCGTTCCGCTGGATCGTGGAGATGGCCACGGGGAACCCGTCGCCCAAGCACAGGCTCGCGCGCGCCATCCACGTCCATGACATGGAGATGAACGGCACCTCGCTCATCAAGGTGCTCTCGTCACCCGAGCTCACGAACCTGCGCGTCCTGGACGTCGACGAGAGCAAGCTCTCGGTCACGTTCTGGAAGAAGCTGCGGACCCTCCCGTCGACCACGACGTTGGAGCGCCTGCGCATATCCCGGGTCACCGTGAAGACGATGAAGGGCTACGCCGGTGACCACCACCTCCACGAGCTCGAGCACCTGAGCCTCTACTCCTGTTACCACATGGAAGAGGAGGCGGTGGCCGAGCTCTTCGCCGCGGACATGATGCGGGGCTTGAAGGCGCTGACCGTCGAGAACTTCTGGCCGGACAAGATCCTCTCCAGGCTCGACGACCCGGCGCTCCTGCCCGACCTCGAGCGCGTCACGCTGGACACCTACTCCGACGGCTACGTGCGCGACGGGCTCGGGTGCGCGGTCTGCGCGCGCGTCCCCGAGGTCGCCGTGCGCATCGGCTTCGACACCAACAAGACGGGCGCGAAGGCGCTGTCCAGGGTGCTCGGGACATCCCTCGCGCGCATGACCCGGGGCGCCGATGGCCCCCAGGTACTCGACCTCTCAGGGGTTCACGCCGCGACCCGAGACGACAGGAAGGGCTGGGACCACGACACGGTCTGGGTCGCCGCGCTCGAGGGCTGGGCGCCGCCAAGGAACACCAACCGCGTCCGCCTCGGGCCGAACTGGTCGGAGGCCACCGCGTTAAGCCTCCAGACCCTCGGCGTCGAACCGCTGAAGTGACATGAATAGACGAGGATCCGAAACGTCTGACGGTCTACGTCGAATCTTCACTCTGGAAGTCGCGGACGGGTCGAGGTGACCTGTCCGCGCCAATCGAACGCGCACGTTCGTCGTGAAGAGGACCACCGGGTGTGGACAAACCGAGCAGACGTTCGCGCCTGCATGCGTCCATGTCGTCGCCACGATCGCCCAGAAGACACACACAATGAGACCCCCACGCATGCACTCCACACATCCCGCGCGCGACCTCCGCTCGAGGACACGCTCGCGTCGACGCGTGCTCATCACGCTCCTCGCGACCTCACACACATTCATCGCGTGCTCGGACGAGGCGCACGACGTGGTGGGCGACCGCGCCGAGGTCGACGTCGCGCGCGTCGAGGGCGCCGCGGAGGTTCTCGACGTGAGCCGGGATGCGGCCGCGGGCACGATGCGGGTCTTGCCGGGCGGCCTCGTGGCCGCCACCAACGACGCGTCTCGCATCGACGCCACGTTCTCCGAGGCCGGCGCCCGGCTCGACGCGACGAATGAGGGAGGCTGGAGCGCGAAGGTCGAGCTGGCCCGCGTCGGGCGGCCCGGGCACCTCACCGCGGCGGCGCGATCGGGCGCGCGCGTCATGGGTCGACGCGTCGAGTACGACCGCGCGCCCGGTGTCGTCGAGTGGTACGTCAACGACCACGACGGCCTCGAGCACGGGTTCACGCTGACCGCGCGCCCCGTCGGCGAAGGCGACACCGTCCACTTCGACGTCACGCTCGAGGGCGCGGTCGCGCAGGAGCTCGACGGCGCCTCGCTCGCGCTCGTGTCCAACGGGCGCACCGTCCTCTACGACGAGCTGGCCGCGTGGGACGCTCGCGGCGTCCCCCTCCCCGCGTCGTTGCGGCCGAGCCCGTCGGGC
>CAJXPN010000223.1 GCA_913058025.1 uncultured Myxococcales bacterium
CGAGATTTCTGCCTGTCTCGTGGGCTCGGAGATGTGTATAAGAGACAGGTCGCCTACCTACGTCCTGTGGGGCCGGTGAGCGAGGCCCCGGCAAAAACTTGCGAGGCGTGGTGAGATGGCTACGGTGGGTGTAGGTGCAACGCCGACGCGCATGGAAGGCGCGAAGGCGAGGTGGCTGTTGGACCCTCCACGCGGAGGGGACGCGTCGCCCGCGTCGAGGATACGACACATGACCCCCAGCGAGTGAGGACAAGGATGTACCAGGGAAACTCCAGGATTCGTCGAAACCCCAGCATCAAGCCCATGTTCGCGGGGCTTCGGCACTACGACCGTAAGGACGTCGAGATCGGCGTCGAGGTCGTCGACGACGACGGCTTCTCGATCCCCTTCGAGACCGTGAACATCTCCGAGTCGGGCCTGTTCATCGGGTCGCAGTACCTCTACGACATCGGCACCGAGCACACGCTCATGCTCGACATGGCCGGCGCCATCATCGAAGTGCGCGCCCGCGTGGTGCGCGTCGAGGGCGGCTCTGAGCCTGGCGGCGTCGGCGCCCCTGGCATGGCCTACAAGTTCATCGAGACGGACTCGAAGACCTACGACGGCATCGCCCAGTTGGTCGCGTCCTTCTGAACCCCCGAATCACGACCCCCCACTTCGCGAGGTCTCCTGGCATGACGCGGGTCCTCAAATACCACGGGTTGGGTAACGACTTCGCGCTGGCCCCGGCCGGTGCGTTCTCGCCCGACGTCGTCCTGGCGGTCTGTGACCGTCACAGGGGCGTGGGCGCCGACGGCGTGATCTTCTGGTCGATCGCCGAGCCCGGCGCCGACCACGACGCGACCATGGTGATCTACAACCAGGACGGCTCGCGCCCTGAGATGTGCGGCAACGGCATCCGTTGCCTCACGATGATGCTCTCCGACGAGGGCCTGATCGAGGGCGGCGCGATCCGCGTCCGCACCGACATCGGAGTCCTGCGCTGTGAGCTCGTCCCCGAGGGCGTGCGCGTGGAGATGGGCGAGGGGGTCGTCGGCGCGCCCGGCGCCCCGATCGCGCACGGCGAGCAGGAGTGGTCCTACACGCCCGTTGACATGGGCAACCCGCACGCGGTCGTCTTCGCGATGCCCTCGGTCGAGGTCATCGACGAGGTCGGCGAGCGCGCCAACGGAGGCGACCCGAGGTTCCCCGAGGGCGTCAACGTCGAGTTCGTCGAGGCAGACGGGGACGCGTTCCGCGTCGTCGTCTACGAGCGCGGCGTGGGGAGAACCCAGGCGTGCGGGACCGGCGCCTGCGCCGTGGCCGTGGCGGCGTGGCAGCAGGGAAGGGCGCGCGACGGCGGGCCGACACGGGTCGTGCTCCCAGGCGGGCCGCTCGAGATCGAATCGCGTGACGGGAAGGTCCTCATGACCGGCCCCGCCGCGCGCGTCTTCGAGGCGATACTCGACACCAGTCTCATTGGCCAGGACGGCCAGAAGCACCAACGCTGAACGCGACAAGGAGCACCCGCGATGAAGAACAAGACCACGCTCGAGACACTCTCCGCCCTGATCATGCTGCTCGCCGTGGCCGCGCTGACCGGATGCGACGCCCGCATCGTGGGCGCCAGCCACCTCACCAGCTTCGCGCTCGCCAGTGGGATGCTCTGGGCCACGATCAACCTCGACAAGACCCGCTGAACGCGGGGTCACTCGGCCATTTCCGGTGGCGCGCGCGCCGCGCTTCGTCCTAACCTCATGGGCGTCGCGTGGCCGCTGTTCGCCCGCGCGAGAGACCCAACTCGAGAGATAGGACATCGACAGATGAAAGACCTGTTTGCGGACGCGCTCGCTCCGGGCGTCACGATCGAGGCGTTCTTCATGGAGCACCTCGAGCGCATCCACGAGGTGCAGCGCGCCGACTTCCACAAGTTGAGCGCCGAACCGCTCATCATGAGCTTCGACTTCCAGGACAGCGACGAGCGCTACACGTTCTCGCTGAGCTCGCAGGGGTGCGAGGTCGAGGACGACGAACTCGTCGACTTCCCCGTGGCCACGCTCATCGGCACCGCCGCGCACTGGGAGGCGATCAAGCCCGACCTGCTGGAGCTCGCGCGCGCGGCCGAGGAGGCCTCGGACGAGCACGAGTCCCGCTATGAAGGGCGCGCCATCACGCGTGACCACCTCGACGGGTTCGAGCGTTTCCAGGGGACCATCATCATCGAGGTCACCGGCGGCTCCGCGGGGGAGCCAGTGACCTTCGAGCTCGCGCTCAACGACTACGTCAAGAACGACGACGCCGACTTCATTAAGGTCACCATCGACTACCAGGTCGCGCTCGACCTGGCCCGCGGCACGCTCCAGCCACGCGACGCGCAGGGTAAGGTCAAGCTCTCGGGCAAGACCTCGTTCGGCCTCGACCTCGCGGGCTTCTTCAGCTCGAACTTCGGGACCTGAACCGCCCCTCCATCCACTCGACCATCTCCACCCACAGCGGCTCGCACTTCGTGCGCACGTAGCCCATGTGCCCGATCGAGGGCACGCCGACCTCGGCGGGGCCGACGACCCGCAGCTCGTGGTTCGGGTAGTTGGACAGGAACGCGCGGGCCGCGGCCTCGCCCGCCCACGCGTCGTCGGTGCTGTTCACGCCCACGACCGGGACCTCGACGCGCGCGAACTTCGCGTTCATCTCGTCGCGCGCCTCCGGGTCGTCGAAGAAGTAGTTCGGGTAGGAGCACCAGCGCTTCCAGTCGGCGTAGACGCCCCTGGGCAGGTCCTCCCCCATGCCGACCATGCTGAACGGGAGGTAGCCCTTCCACGCCACGAGCGCCGGCGCGAGCACGTTCCAGAGAGCGCGCGTCCGCATCGACTCTCCCCACGCCATGTGCCCCGCCCAGCCCGCGCCGGTCGCGAACGTGTAGAGGCCGAGCGTGCGCGCGTGCGCCTCGCCCATTCCGAATCCGTGGCCGCCGAAGCTGTGGCCCACCGCGACGGTGGGGCCTCTGTCGGCGGCCCAACCGAGCGCGAGGTCGAGGTCGGAGGCCCAGTCTCTATAGTCCGCGTCGAGCTCTGACAGGCGGCCGTGGAGGGACGCGCCGACGCCGCGGTAGTCGAACGTGAGGACGTTCAGTCCGTGCCCGTCGGCCAGCCACGCGGCGAGCTTGCCATAGAACCTGTGCGGGACCGCGGTGGCGCCGCATACGACGACCCACTCGTCGCGTGTGCCGCGCGTGATCGTGGCGCCGAGCGTGGTTCCGTCTGGATGGGTCAATGTCTTCATCACGGGTGCTCCTCGTTGGTTGTGGCGAAAGCGCCGGCTCGAGACAAACCTAGCACGGCGATCGTGCAGCGGATCGCAGTCACCAACTGCACGGGCGCAGCGATGATGGATTGGCAAGAGCTCAGGTGCGTGCTGGCCGTCGGTCAGCATGGAGGGCTCAAGGGCGCGGCGAGCGCTGCGGATGGACTCCACGACGGTGAGCCGGAAGGTGAGCGCGCTCGAGCGTGAGCCCGGCGGGGCGCCCTTCGTGCGTGATCGTGGTCACTGGAGGCCCACGCCGCTGGGCGAGGTCATGCTCCGGCGACGCGAAGGGATGGCTGGCCAGGTTCGTGCGCCCAGGCACGAGGTCTACGAGGGCGCGGGGTCCGCGCGGGCGAGTCGGTCTGACCACGCCAGGGGCGGTGGCGACGACCTGGCTGCTGCCCGAGCTGATGGCGCTGCGAGAGGCGCACCCAGGGCTCTCGCTCGAGCTGTTCCTGACGCCCGAGGAGCTGGATCTCGTGGGCGGGAAGGCCGACGTCGCGTTGAGGATGGATCGACCGACGCAGGCTGGGCTCGTGGCGCGCCGCTTGGCGACCGTCGAGCGCTGCGTCGCGGCCTCGCCCGCGCTCGCCGCGATGGAGCGTGAGGTATGGCGATCGGCGCGCGAGGAGCTCGCGCGCGCTCCGAGGATCAAGGCCGTCACGGATTGGCTCGACGAGGTCTTCGCGCGCCGCGCGATGTCGGCGGGGGCGTCGAGTGATCGCGCTCACTAAAGAGGATGCGCGTGCAGCGTGAGG
The DNA here is from genome assembly GCA_913058025.1 of uncultured Myxococcales bacterium. Classification (GTDB taxonomy): domain Bacteria; phylum Myxococcota_A; class Bradymonadia; order Bradymonadales; family Bradymonadaceae; genus CAJXPN01. The sequence goes on from CAJXPN010000223.1 coordinate 4,038, forward strand.
ATGGTATAGGCGTGAGGGCCGCAGCCTGAGCCGCGCGGCGTCATCGAACAGGGCTCCCGCGCGCACCATGGGTGCGGCGGGCGACGGAGCAAAGAGAGGTCTGTCATCGCTGCCTACGAGGAACACATTGACGTGCTGCTGAGCGCGGAGGACATCGCCGAGCGCGTGCGTGAACTCGGCGCCCAGATCACCCATGACTTCGCGGGGCAGCCCCTCCACGCCATCGGCGTGCTCAAGGGTTGCTTCATGTTCATGACGGACCTGGTTCGCGAGATCGACCTGGACTGCTCCATCGACTTCCTCGGCGTGTCCAGCTATGGCAGCCGCACGGAGTCGAGCGGTGTCGTGCGCACGACGCACGACCTGAGCGCGCCCATCGCGGGCAAGCACGTGCTTCTGATCGAGGACATCGTCGACACGGGTCTGACGATGAAATACCTGATCGACAACCTCCAGACCCGACGCCCGGCCTCCATCACGGTGTGCACGCTGTTGCACAAGCCCTCGAACCAGAAGATCGAGGTGCCCGTGCATTACGTGGGCTTCACGATCCCGAACAAGTTCGTGATCGGCTACGGGTTGGACTACGCCGAGCGCTTCCGCAACCTCCCTTACATCGGGGTGGTGACGAACGCGGCGGCGTTGATCGCCGATGAGGAGGAGTGAGCGCGCGGGTGGTCGCTCAGCGACCGCCCCCTCACTCATGACTGACCACTTCAAGAAATAAGAACTCGAGAGGACCCTGATGATGCTTGGGATTAGGCGCGCTGCGCTTGTGTCGATGACGTGCGCGATGTTGTTCGGTACGGGCTGCGAGCAGCCCGACTGGACGAACCCGGAGTACGTGAAGTCACAGCTGAACGAGGCAGACGGGACGAAGATCCGCGTCGCCATCGGCAAGATCAAGGAGATGAGTGGCGAGGACCGCAAGCCCTACGGCAAGGAGCTCGCGAACCTCTACATGGGCGAGGAGCTCAACGAGATCGAGCGCAAGGACGTCATGGACTTCCTGCTCACGATGCGCTCGGAGGACGCCAAGGAGGCCTACATCAATGAACTCGAGACGAACTCGAGCAAGTTGGGTGGCAAGGCCGCGACCGTCCTGAGCGACATGGGCGCCAAGGACGCGCTGCCGTCGATGCTCAAGCTGCTCGAGACGTCGGCGGACCCGGACACGCAGGTCTCGGTGCTCCAGGCGTTCGAGACGATGCCCGACATCTCGATGCTCCCTGCGCTCACCACGATCCTCCAGAAGGACACCGACAACACCCAGATCCGTCTGCTGTCGTATTCGTGCGACATCGTCGGCGACATCGCGCTCGAGAAGCCGGCCGCGCTCAGTGACGAGACCATCGACGCGCTCATCGTGTCGCTCTTCAAGACCAACGCGACGGGCCAGAACCTCGCGACGACGTGCGGCGTGGCCGTGCAGAAGCTCGGCGCCCCGGCGATCCCCAAACTCGTGGCCGTCTACAAGCAGGAGAACAAGGCCGTCCAGAGCCTCCTCCTCAAGTACAACACGGCCAAGGCCGGCTTCGGCTTCCCGCCGCTGCTCGCGACCAAACGCGCCGGCGTCATGCTCGCCGCGCTGCGCGCCAAGGAGCTCGCGCCGCTCATCGCCGAGCGCATGGACAAGCCGACCGAGACGCCCAAGATGCTCAAGGGCGACGCCTACGAAGGCTGGAACAAGGTCCTCGTGCAGATGGCCGAGGAGCAGGTGCTCGCGCTCGGAGACGTCGGCGCGGTGGAGCAGAAGGACTTCCTTCTCAGGATCGTGCATGGGGAGATGGACGAGCCCTGGAAGCACATCATGAAGGACGACCCCGCCGCCCAGGCCGTCATTCGCCAGAACGCAGCCGTCTCGCTGAGCAAGCTCGGTGACCGTTCGGTCGCCTCCGAGCTCCTCAAGGCCGCCACCGAGGATCGCATCACCAAGGTCGAGGAGATCGCCGTGCACGCCGAGAAGAAGGGCAAGCCGCTGGCCCCGACTCAGCGTTACGCGTTCAACTACATGGCCGCCCGCGCGTTCGCCGCCGTGGCGGCTCCTGAGGACAAGCCGGGCTACTCCAAGAAGCTCGCGGGCCTCGAGGACAACGGCCTGCGCGGTGAACTCGCCAAGGTCGCAGGTATGCTGGCCCTCGCCGTGTCGTGTGGAGACAAGGCAGACGCGAAGGCGAAGGCCGGGTGCTACGAGGAGAAGCTGTCGAGCGGGGACGAGATGGTGCGCGAGAAGGCCGTGTTCGAGCTGGGCATGATGCCCTCCGAGTTCGCCGCGCCCGCGCTCGTCAAGGGGCTCGAGACCGACAGCCTCGCCACCCGCGAACTCGTCGTCTTCTTCCTCTACCGTCACCCCTCCAAGGACGCCATCCCGGTCATCGAGAAGCTCCTCGACGCCCAGAAGGACAAGGGCGGCGCGGCCGTCACGGGCGACAACATCCGCCTGAAGTCGCTGGCCGTGTACCTCAAGCACAACGCGAAGTGAGACACCTCGAGTCTGTGTGAACGACGCCAGCGCCGGCACCTTGCCGCCGCTGGCGTCGTCGCGTGTGTGACGGGACAGGAGTGATGTCCATGAGGTGTTCGAGCGTTTCGTTGTGTCTGGTCCTGGTGTGGGCGATCGCGTCGTGTTCGGCGTCTCCCCAGGCCCCTCCTGCAACGACCCCTCCCAGAGAGGACCCTCGGCGGGTGCTCGATGGGGGCTCGCCTCCTGCCATCGAGGACCCCCTCTCCAGCCAGCTCGCGAGCTCGGATGGCGAGGTCATGAGGGACGCGCTGGAGCGCGTCCGTGCGTTGAGCATCGCAGATAGGGAGCGCCATGGCGCCGCACTCTCGGCGCTCTACCTCGACCAACGCTTGAATGCTCTCGGAGCGAGAGCAGGTCATGGACACGCTGCTGAGTATGCGACTGCAGCACGCGAGGGACGCGCTGCCGTCGATGCTCGAGCTGCTCGAGACGTCGGCAGACCCGGACACGCAGGTCTCGGTGCTCCAGGCGTTCGAGACGATGCCCGACATCT
>CAJXPN010000224.1 GCA_913058025.1 uncultured Myxococcales bacterium
TCGTGGAGCCCCCTCGGGGGCGGAGAGACCGGCGGTGACCTCCGGCTGCTCGCTGGCGGCGGGCGCCGCAGGAGCGAGCAGGTCCGATGGGTTGGGGCGAGCGCGATCGTAGAGCAGCGGCGCGGCGACTCCGTGGGCAGCGCGCGCGTTGACGCCAGTGAACACGCCGACGTGGTAACCCCACGTCCCATCGCCCTTCCAGCCCGAGTGCGCGGTGACGCCGAGCTGGCGCTCGCCGCCGAAGTACTTCGTGAGCCGGGGCCAGTCGATGAGCGTGAGGTCTGCCACCGGGGCCATTCGATATCGAGTCAACGGGATCTTGTACTGGCCAGCGCGCAGCGTCGCCCAGGGCGCGACCTCCAACTCGACGAACGCGTCGAGCAGCTCGACCGAGCCGGGAGTGAAGCTCCACTGGGTCGCCATCTTCAGGCGACGCTCGAACATCCTCGCCGAGAGCTTGGGGCGCACCCTGCGCCAGCGCGAAGACACATCCGAGACCTCGTCTCCCTGACGCTCCCAACCCGTCGTCGCCTGCATGAGCAGGCCGAGGCGGACGTCGTTCCCCCGCTCGTCCTCGATCTCGAACGGTCCCGCTTCGGGGCGCTGCGCCTGCGCGTCGCCGCTCCAGGCCAGCGCCATGGCAACCGCCGCACACACCGCTGTCGTGGTCTCCAGGATCTCCATCGGCTCCGCTCCGTTGCTGCCGTGTCGTTCACTGAGACCTCTCTTTTCAACACGCGTGCCAGCACAAAAAACGACCGCAAACCATTGAAATAAACAAACAAAACCTCAACACGCCGTCCCACCCGCTTCGTGACGGCGTAGGCCCGGCCCAACTGTATGAGACGAAATGAAACACAATGAGACTGAGGAGATTCAGGGCCGCGCTCGCGCACGCCGGGGGCGAGGCGGAGCGATCTGAGCGAGGACAGAGCGAGGACAGAGCGAGGACAGAGCGAGGACAGAGCGAGAGCGGGCGAGGCCGTATGGCCTCGCCCGCTCTCGCTCTGTCCCTGGACGCGCTCTGGGGCGCCCGCCAGCTCGTGTGTTCGGTCAGGAGCAGCCGGCGTCGGCGTCTCCGAGCTCGAGGCCGTCCGCGGGGGAGGGGTCGGGTCGGAAGACGTTGATGGGGATCTGGAGGTAGCGCAACTCGTTGTCACGAGGGGCAGGGAGCGAGCCCGCATCGACGTTGACCTGGACGGACTGGAAGAGCAGCTTGGGCGCGGAGAGGGACGCGTCTCGGGCGTCTCTCCAGGTGACGTAGTCCTCGCGGCCCCGGCTCGCGGGGAGCGCGACGTTGGTCTCCTTCGAGGCTCCGACCGTGGTCTCGTAGGCCACCTCGCGGCCTCGCCCCTCGGGGTAGTCGTGGCCCACGAAGACACGGGTCGCGTCGGGCAGCGCGTAGATCCGCTGCACCGAATCGTAGAGGTCCTCGGAGCTGCCTCCGGGGAAGTCGCAGCGGCCGGTGCCCACGTCAGGCATGAAGAGCGCGTCGCCGGTGAAGACCGCGTCGTCGATCTCGTAGGTCACGCAAGCGGGGGTATGCCCTGGCGTCGGGATGACACCGATCTCGAGGCTGCCCGCGTCGAAGGACTCGCCCACCTGGAGGAGCCTGTCGAACTGGTCACCGGTCGTGGAGAAGTCATCGGGGAGGTCGAAGATCCCCTTGAACATCGCCTGGACCTCGGTGATCCGCTCGCCGATTGCGAGCTTGGCCGACGGGAGCGCGCGCTTGAGCACCTGAGAGCCAGAGAGATGATCCGCGTGCGCGTGCGTCTCCAGGATGTAGTGGACGCGCAGATCGTGCGCCCTGGCGAACTCGATCACCTCGTCGACCGACTTCGTCGTGATCTTCGAAGACCACGGCTCGTAGTCGAGCACAGGGTCGATCACGACGGCGTCGAGCGTCTCGGGGTCCCACACCACGTAGGTCAGGGTCCAGGTGTCGTCGTCGAAGAATGTCTTGATCTCGGTCGTCATCTCTTCACCTCATGGTGTCGGGGGTCATCGGTCGACTCGACCCAAGAATGGTGCATGTCACATGCCAACTCTGCTTCCTCGGCGCCATCGATGGCTGGAGCGTGCTCGAGGCCCGCAGCGCAGACGGGAGACGCGCCCAACGTACCAACGGATCGAAACCCGATGAAACGTCGGGGAGTGGAGAGGAGCCCGCGGCGGCCCATCGACGGGTTCATGGGGAGCATCCGTGTGGCATGGAACATGAAAATGGGGTGACGGACGAGAGCATCGAACCACGAGAGGAGAGATCATGAGAGTGTCCGTTCTGACGTTCGCGATGACCGCGTTGGTCATGGCCCCGGTGGCCGCGTCCGCCCAGGAGCGCCACGCCGCCGACGAGCCAGCCCTGCAGGAGCACGCGCGCGCGCTCACACACGGCGCCCACCACGTCGGTGTGCGGTTGGCGTGGAGCAACCGAGTGGACGCGCGCGTACGCGAACACGGCGGCGAGCACGAAGACGCGACAGGCTTCGGCGTGGGCCTCGTCGGGGAGCTCCCGATGTGGGGGCCGCTCGAGCTCGAGTGGGTCGGGCAGGTCGACCGCCACGGTGACGCCCTCCAGCTCACGGAGGAGCTGTGCGTCAAGGCCCCCTGGCACTTGAGCGCGGACGTGAGCGTCTTCCTGGGTGCGGGTGGCTTGCTCCGCCAGCACTCGCACGGCGAGCTCCTGAGCGGCGGCGTGGTCGGCTCAGCGGGCGGGACCTACTGGTTGTCCGAGGACACGGGGGTGATGGTCGAGCTCGAGGTCATTGAAGATCTGGCCCTGGCGACGCGCGAGGTCGAGGGGATCGTCACGGTGATGGTCCGCTTCGACGCCCAGCCTCCATGGACCCAGGCGCGCTGAACACGCGGTGTCTCGGGTTCGAGCGGGGCGCCTCTTCGTGACCGTTTCGTTTCGTTTCGTTGAAACGAAACGGGACTCGGTGGGTGCGCGGAGGGCGCTGCCCCCGCGCCCTCCGCGCCCCGGAGGGCTGGCACACCGCGTGCTTTGGAGAGGCAACGGGTGGCGCCTGAGCGCTCGCCCTCCCGACACGCGATGGCGCCGCCGGGAACACAACGATACTAGAGGTCGAACGATGCAAGAGAACCAGACAGAGACCACGACCGCTCCGCTCCAGCTCAACGGCCCCGCCCCTGACTTCGAGGCCAAGACGACGCACGGCGCGCTCAAGCTCTCGGAGTGGAACCCCGACAAGTGGGTCATCCTCTTCTCGCACCCGGCGGACTTCACCCCGGTCTGTACGACCGAGTTCATGGCGTTCGCGAACCTGCAAGAGGAGTTCGAGCGACGCGGCGTCGCCCTCCTGGGCAACTCGATCGACAGCGTGCACAGCCACATCGCGTGGGTGCGCGACATCAAGCGCAACTTCGACGTGAGCATCGAGTTCCCGATCATCGCGGACCTCGACATGAAGGTCGCGCGTCTCTACGGGATGATCCACGAGCCGAGCTCGAACACCGCCGCGGTGCGCGCGGTGTTCGTGATCGACCCCGAGCGCAAGCTGCGGGCGATCATCTACTACCCGCTCGACGTGGGCAGGAACTTCGACGAGATCCTGCGCCTCGTCGACGCGCTCCAGACGACCGACGCGCACAACGTGGCGTGCCCGGCGGACTGGCGCCCGGGCCAGCCCGTCATCGTCCCCCCGCCCAAGACCACGCAGGAGGCCGAGGAGCGCATGGCGAGCGAGGACTACGACGTCACCGACTGGTACTTCTCGCGCAAGACCCTCTGAGGCGCACGCGTGGCCCGAGCAGCCCACGCCTCCGGGCCCCTCAGCCCGTGACTCGACAGGCTGAATCGACCCCCATGAAGAGGTGTACGGGTTGACCGCGACGGGCGCCGCCTGTCGTCACGTCGCGGAAGCCGTGCGAGAGTCGGTCCGGAGCGAACACCGCATCGACGACCTCCGACGCCATTGGACGTCATCGACCCGAGTGATGTCCCGCGCCTCGCGCGCCACCCACCAGAGACGAACAGACGACACCGACGCGTCGGGCGATCATGGTTCGACCGACCACGCACCCCCACCCCCCGGAGGTAACCATGGAGCTCGACGTCCTGTGGCTGTCACGGATCCAGTTCGCGTTCACGATCATGTTCCACTACATCTTCCCGCCGCTCTCGATAGGTCTGGGCGCGCTGCTGGTGATCATGGAGGGCCTGTTCCTGAAGACGAAGGATCCTCAGTACGAGGCGATGGCGAGGTTCTGGACGCGCGTCTTCGCGGTGAACTTCGCGATGGGGGTGTCGTCGGGGATCGTGATGGAGTTCGAGTTCGGGACGAACTGGGCGGCGTACTCTCGCTACGTCGGCGACGTGTTCGGGTCGGCGCTCGCAGCGGAGGGGCTCTTCGCGTTCTTCCTGGAGTCGGGGTTCCTGGCGATCCTCGTGTTCGGGTGGGACAGGGTCTCACCCAAGGTACACTTCTTCTCGACGTTGATGGTCTCGCTCGGGTCCATCTTCTCGTCGGTCTGGATCATCATCGCGAACTCGTGGCAGCAGACGCCGGCGGGGTACGCGATCGTGAACGGCCCGAACGGGCCGAGGGCCGAGATCGTGGACTTCTGGGCGATGGTCTTCAACCCATCGACGGTCGACCGCCTCACGCACACGCTCATCGGCGCGTTCATCCTCGGGGCGTTCTTCGTTATGAGCGTCTCGGCGTACTATGTGCTCAAGGGGCGCCACCACGACTTCGCGAGGAAGTCGTTCACGATCGCGCTCGTGGTGGGGACGTTGTCGTCGCTGGGCGCGCTCGTGTCGGGGCACTCGAACGCGAACATGGTCGCCGAGCACCAACCCGCCAAGCTCGCCGCGTTCGAGGGTCACTTCGTCACCGGTGACTCCGGCTCGCCGCTCTACCTCTTCGGGCTCCCGAACGAGGAGACCGAGACGGTCGACTACGGCGTGGCGATCCCCAAGTTGCTCAGCGTGATGGTCCACGAGGACCCGGACATCCCGGTGACGGGGCTCGACCAGTTCGCGCCAGCGGACAGGCCGCCAGTGGTGCTGCCCTTCATGACCTACCACGTGATGATCGCGCTCGGGATGCTGTTCATCGTGATGACGCTGCTCGCGAGCTTCTACCTCTGGCGGGGCACGCTGTTCGAGAAGGCCTGGCTGATGCGAGCGTTCGTGTTCGCGGTCGTGGGCCCGTACATCGCGAATCAGGCGGGGTGGGTCTCGGCGGAGGTCGGCCGGCAACCCTGGATCGTGTACGGACACCTCCGCACCACCGACGGGTTGAGCGAGGCGGTCGCCGCGGAGCACGTCCTCGTGAGTATCATCCTGTTCGGTATGATCTACGCGATGCTCTTCGTGGTCTGGGTCTACGTCCTGAACTCCAAGATCCAGCACGGCCCTGAGGAGCCCAAGCCCGTGGCCGCCGGGGCGACCCAGGCGGCCACGCCACGTGAGCCCCGGGGGCTCATCCGGGCCGCAGCGAGCGTGAGCACACCAGGCGAGGGGCACTCGATGACGGGCATCCGAGACGAGGACGATGGAGAGGACGATGGAGAGGACGGCGGCGAGGACGGGGAGGTGAGCTCGTGAGCATGGAGGCGTTGCAGATCTTCTGGTTCCTCACCGTGGGGTTCTTCCTCATCGGCTACGCGATCCTCGACGGGTTCGATCTGGGCGTGGGGATCATGCACCTGATCGTGGCGCGCACGGACGAGGAGCGCCGCCTGACGATGAACTCGATCGGCCCGCTGTGGGACGGGAACGAGGTGTGGCTGGTGGTCTTCGGAGGCGCGCTGTTCGCGGCGTTCCCGGAGGCGTACGCGACGGCGTTCTCGGCGTTCTATCTGCCGCTGGTGTTCCTGTTGTTCGCGATCATCTTCCGCGCGGTCTCGCTGGAGTTCCGCTCGAAGTCGCCGTCGAAGGCGTGGAGGCGCGCGTGGGACGTGGGGTTCTCTCTGGCGAGCGGGACGGCCACGCTGATCTTTGGCGTGGCCGTGGGGAACGTGATGCGCGGGATCGAGCTCGACGAAGGGTTCGTCTACCGCGGCGGCCTGCTCGAGCTGTTCTCGCCGTACGCGCTCCTGGTAGGCGTGATGGCGGTGGCGACGTTCGCGATGCATGGGTCGATCTACCTGTACGTCAAGACCGAGGGCGCGCTCCAGGGGCGCATACACGGCTGGATGTGGCGCACGTTCGGGGTCTTCCTGGCGCTCTACCTGATCACCACGATCGTCACGCTGGTGGAGCTGCCTCACGCGACGGCGAACTTCGCGACGTACCCCTGGATCTGGATCGTGGTGGTGCTCAACGTGCTCGCGATCGCGAACATCCCGCGTGCGATCCATCAGGGCCGGCCCGGCTACGCGTTCGTGTCCTCGTCGTCGACGATCGCCGCGCTCGCGTTCCTGTTCGGCGCCGCGCTCTTCCCGAACCTGCTCATCTCCACGAACCCGGAGACCCACCTCACCATCGCGAAGGCGTCCTCCTCGGAGGGCACCCTCCAGATCATGCAGATCATGGCGTTCATCGGCGCGCCGCTCGTCCTCACCTACACCGCGATCATATACTGGGTGTTCCGAGGCAAGGTCGTCCTTGGTGAGAACTCGTATTGAGCCGTAGGTAACAGAGCGCTGTTCGCGCGGGCTCGATGCGCCTGCACCACCCCGGCGAGGACGAGACACGTGAAGATCTTCATCGACGAGACGCCTGGAGACGTCAGGACGGTGCTGAGCCGCGAGATGGGGTTCGGGCAGGCGATTCAGGACCCCGTGCCGTTCGCGCTCCACGTCCCGGAGACGGCGCTGGTCGAGGCGATCTCGGAGCTCTACGCGGAGTTCGTCCGCGACACCGAGGAGGACGACCGCCGCGGCACGCTGGAGCGCGAGTACCGCTGGATGGTCCGAGCGCTCAGCCCGGATCTGAGCGCTCAGATCCGCCGCGACCCGTACCTCGCCGCGCGCGTCGTCCAGGAGTGGTTGATGCCCGAGACGTACTGGCGCCTGCTCGATGGCCCCGAGGACCGCGCCGACCTCTCGTTCGTGCTCAACTCGAGCTGTCTCTTAT
>CAJXPN010000225.1 GCA_913058025.1 uncultured Myxococcales bacterium
CTCGACGCCCCCACCGTCATGCCCGGCTCCTCGCCCGTCACCACGCTAGACCTCTCGGTGCTCTTCACCCCCGGCGCCGCGCTCGAACCGGCGACGCCCTGGCTCGAGCGCTCCGAGGAGGGCGACTGGACGATCACCGACGCCGCTGTCCAGAGCTTCCTCGTCGATCCCGCCTTCTCGCCCACCTTCGAGGTCGCCTCCGGCGACGGCCCAGCCTTCGAGGACGACCCCGCGCTCGCCCTCGACGGCCTCGTCGGCGCGACCTTCACTGGCTTCGAGGCCCTCTACTTCTCGACGTTCTGACCCGCCGCGCCCGACGCGAGCCTCCTCATCAGCAGCCCGTCGTGCACCACGCCGTCCTGCTCCTCGTACGCGCGCAGCCTCCCGACGACCTCGAACCCGACCCTCCCGTACGCCCGCACCGCCCGCGCGTTCTCCACGCGTGGGTCGATCAGGATCTCGCGCGCGCCCAGCTCATGCTCGAGGTGCGCACACAGCAGCTCGATGATCCGCCCGCCGATCCCTCGCCCCCACAGCTCCGGCTCCCCTATGAACAGGTCCAGCGCCCACGTCCTCGACACGTCGTGTTCGGGAGGGAGCTGGTACTCCTCGGGCGCGTCGACCCGGTAGAACTGCACGTAACCGATCGGCGCTCTCTCATGCGTGATGAACGCCGCCCGTACGGGGCTCTCACCAATGGCTCGCCTCCTGTATGTCTCGCGCGCTTGCGCTGGCGTGCACCGGTGCGACTCGCCACCGTACCAGCGGCGCACGCGCGCATCCTCGAACCACCGGCTGATCCTGGCCCAGCTCTCGTCTCGATCCAGGATAGGCTCCACGCCAGACGCGCCGTCCAACAGCGGCCCATCGAGCGGCGGCGCGTCGTTCATCCCCGCTCCTCTCCACGCCCTCGCGTCACCTGGACTCCAGCGCGCAGCTGGCGAACGTGTCCGCCGCCATGCCCAGGCCGTCCTCGCCGCCGGACAGGTTCGCCCACAGGCTCGACCTCGCGCGCGCCGCGCAAAGGATCAGGTCCTCACGGTTCAGCGCTCCACCTCCCGCGGACTCCATCAACTCCGCGAGCCTCTCCAGGTGCGCGCCCCCGCCCAGCGCGAGCTCGAGCGACAGCGCGTCCGCCTCCTGGCTCAGGTAGACGGCCGCCACCTCCCGCTGCTCCTGGTCGCGTCTCGCATCGGATACCTCCGAGATCGCCTGCCCGCCTACCAGCGTCACCGAGGTCCCCGGGACCGTCGCGATCGTCACGCAGATCAACGTCCCCGCCCCCTTCTTCCAGCTCATCCCGGACGTCCCCGCCTGGATCGCGAAGCACCCCGCCGCCGTCGACAGAACCGCCAGTTTTAGCAGCCCGTAGTACGTCAGAGACGTCACGATAGAGGGGGGACCTTCATCGTCGTCCTGTGCCCACGCGTTCCCCGACGCGCAGACGAGACACGACACGGTCAGCGCCGCGATCGCCCGATTGATGTGCGTGTGCATCTGACTGAAACTCCTCGCTAAAATCTGTATTCGAGCCCGAGGTCCGCCCCCAGCGGGAAGTTCAGCTCGCTCCCCCCTGCGAGGAAGAAGTAGCTCCCCGACGCGCGCGCGATCAGCTCCAGGCTCCGGTCCAGCCTGTACGAGATCGATGGCCGCGCGTTCACCCCCAACATCAGCCCGTACTCGTCGTACGTGATCTGATCGAGGTCCGGGTTACAGTCCGTGCGCGTCACGCACGGCACGTTCCCCCACACCGCGAACTCCGAGACGTGCGTCAGGTCACCCGCGACCTGCATCGACGCCCTCCAGTTCCCCAACCTGTAGCCCAGCTCCGCGCCCAGGAACCCCCGGATCGTCGGGAAGCTCTCCGTGGCCACGAGCCCGGAGTACTGCGACTGCGACGTCAGCACCTGCACCGACGACACCAGCCCGAAGTCCCTCGTCAGCAGCCACTGCGCGCCCAACCCCAGGCCGTAGTTCCCGAACGGCACGTCCAGCGTGCGCGGGTACCTCAGGAACGACGTGTAGCTCATGCTCACCTGGATGCTCAGCGGGCTCCGCCCCTGCGACGGCGGCACGATCGGCCTCGCGTCCTCCTGCGCCTCCCTCAAGCAGCTCGCATGGCGCGACATCAGCCGCCCCGTCGCGTCCTCGACCCGCGCCGCCGTCGGCCCCGTGAGCAGCGCGCGCTCGGTCACGTCGAACGCATCCCGCGCCGCCACGAACGGGAACAGCAACACCTCGACCTGACCCCCCTGCGCCGGCAGCGCCGCCGAGAAGTACACCACGTCCGCGTCCAGCCTCGACGCGATCGCCCTCGCCCTCGCCACGAACCGCTGCGGCCCCAACCTCAGGTCCCGCTCCAGCCCTCGCCGCGCCTGCGCGTACGCGTCCACGGCGTCGTCGGGCCAGTACCCCCGCTGGAGCTCGCGCGACGCGTCCAGCAGGATCATCCGCTGCATGTGCTCGATCGCCGTGAGCGTTCGCTTCTCGTCGAGCTCCGAGAGCGCCAGGTACAGCAGCACCTCGGCGACCTCCTCGGGCGCCGTCAGGTCGTGGAGCAGCGCGTCGTAGTACTCCAGCGCGCGGCCGAGCAGGTCCAGCGCGCGCGCGCGGTCGAGCTGCCGGAACGCCTCCAGCCCGAGCTGCGTCGCGTCCCTCGCCAGCTTCAGCTGCGCCTCGTGATTCGCCGTCTCCTCGAGCTCCGACTCCAGCGACGCCCCGCCCACGTACGCGTAGTCCTCCGGGTGCGTGGCCACGTACCTCGCCGCCGCGCGCCTCATCCCCTCGTCGAGCCTGGCCTCTCCGCTCCCCTCGAGCTCCGCGCCCACGAACTGGAACCCGTCGGCCAGCACCGCGCGCCGCGCGGGCTCCTCCCTCGCGGCCTGCGCGTGGGCGAGCGACGGCGCACACACCGCGCACACCGCCATGACACACCACACCAGCCTCGCTCGCTCGGGGCTCGTCATGTGTTGGGCGCCTTCTCGAGCTCGTTCTGCGTATGCTCCACCTCGAGCAACCCGGGCCTCTCACCGTCGAGCACGACCGTGCACGGCGTCGCCCCTCCGATCCAGCCCTGAACACGGATCATTACCTCATCTCCTGTCACTCGAATGGGCACTGTGATTCCCGTCACCCGCGCCCGACGATACTACACGCATCACCTCGGAGCGAACCGCTGCTCGACCGTTCACAAAGCGCACGCTGGACTCGCCCATGTGCTCGATCGTGGCCCCCGACACACAGTGCCGGTCATCACGGGTCACTCTCGACGATGATGGTCTTCTTCCCCTTCTTGTCTCGTCGAAACTTTGGATGGCGGGTCAGACGCTCGACGACGACGACATCGACCTCGGTCAGCACTTCGCTCGCGGTCCTCCTCGTGAACTCTGCGTTCTCCTCATCAGGACGCTGCGGTGAAAAGTCGAGCCTCTCGGCGTCCTGCCTCGCCAACGTGAGCAGCAACGCATGCTCGACCGGCACGTCGAGCTCGACCACCACTCTGTCCTCCTCTCTTCGTGCGCGCTCGATGCGCACCTGTTGAAGGAGCGTGATCGTCGTCACGGTCGCTGACGCCCCCGCTCGCTCGGCCGACGCCTCGTCCGCGGTCTGCTTGAATGTGACCGTGAACTCTCCGGACACTCCGTCTCGGAGCTGCGCCAACGCCCGCGGAGAGTGCTCCACCTCCAACGCCACCCTCCTCGTCTCACCTCCCTTCACGCCCGTGAGGTTGGAACCGTTATTTGGTGAGGTCGGCTCGAACGTGGCGATCATCTCCCTGACCGTACGTCTCGTCCCGGACAAGCGCCCATCGTCTCCTTTTGGACGCCCCCAGATGTGAAGGTCCATGTCCTCGCTGGTCTCCAACGCGAACAGGCCCTCTTTCTCGTCGATCGTCATGAACAGCGTCAGAGAGCAGGCCCTTTCGTCACACGCGTTGCCCACCACCTCGATGTCCTGAAAGGCGACGACCCCTGCACCGGATATCCCTCTGTCGCTCTTCGGGCCCTTCATCTCGTACGTCACGAACACGTCGACACGCTCGCCCGCCTTCACATGCCTGGCCCGCGCCGCCGAGAGGTCGAGCGTCACCGCCCGCTTCCCCTTTGGGACCTCGTGCGCTGCCTTCGCGGGGGCCTCCGCCTCGTCGGGCGCGCTCGGGATGTGGACCGGGTACGTACGTACCACCGAAGGCGTCGACTCCTCCGCGCCCTTGGGCACCCACTCGCTGCTGCATGCCGAGCACGCCAGCACACACCCACAAACGATTGCTACGAAACGCTCCATGACCATCTCCCAATGCCGTCGAACCGTGGCGTGCTTCGTCCTCGTCGCACATTCATCCATCCCTTTATACACTTGCGATCGGCTGCTCCGCACATTCCATCGCGTCCGATCCGGCACGTCCTCACGAGCCCAATGCGCGCTCGCGCTTGATTCCACCGCCTATTTTGCACAACCTCTCCGTCGGCGTCGTGGTCGACGCCCCCCATCGCCAGCCCCCCATCAGGTGAGCCTTCATGCATTGGTCCGCACATAAATTCGGCGGCACGAGCGTCGCCAGCGCCGAGCGCTACCGCCGCGTCGCCGACATCCTCGAGTCGCGCGCCTCCGACGAGCCGCGCCGCGCCGTCATCGTCTCCGCCATGGGCGGCGTCACCGACGCGCTCCTCGGCCTCGTCGACGCCGCCGTCGCGCGGACCCCCTACGACGACGACCTCGGCGCCCTCCGCGCGCGCCTCCTCGGCGTCGTCGACGAGCTCGCCACCGGCGAGCTCGCGCGGGCGCTCACCGCGCGCTTCACCGCCGACCTCGACGACATCTCCGACCTGCTGCGCGCCTGCCACCTGCTGCGCGACGCCTCCAAGGCCACCCGCGACCTCATCGCCGGCCACGGCGAGCTCTGGAGCGCGCAGACGCTCCACGCGCTGCTCTCCGCGCGCGGCGTGCGCGCCGCGTGGCTCGACGCCCGCGACGTCCTGCGCGTCGAGCCCCGAGACCACATCGCGCCCGGCGTGCGCGTCGACGAGAGCCAGGCCCTGCTCGACGACTGGCTCACCACCTACGACCTCGACCGCGACGTCGAGGTCCTCGTCATCACAGGCTTCATCGCCTCCGACCCCGACGGCCTCCCCACCACCCTCGGGCGCAACGGCTCCGACTACTCCGCCGCGATCTTCTCCGCGCTACTCGGCGCCCCCGAGCTCTGCATCTGGACCGACGTCGACGGCGTCATGTCCGCCAACCCCCGCCAGGTCCCCGAGGCCCAGGTCCTCCCCGGCCTCTCCTACCGCGAGGCCATGGAGCTCGCCTACTTCGGCGCCAAGGTCCTCCACCCCTCCACCATCGCCCCCGCCGTCGCCCGCGGCGTCGTCGTCTGGATCAAGAACACCTTCGCCCCCGAGGTCCGCGGCACACGCATCGCCGCCGAGACCACCGCCGACCCCGTCGTCAAGGGCTTCGCCTCCATCGACTCCATGTCGCTCATCAACCTCGAGGGCACCGACCTCATCGGCGTCCCCGGCATCGCCGAGCGCCTCTTCGGCGCCCTCAAGTCCGCTGGCGTCTCCGTCGTCATGATCTCTCAGGGCTCCTCCGAGCACTCCATCTGCTTCGTCGTCCCCGACCACCACGCCGACCGCGCCCGCGAGACCGTCGAGAGAGCCTTCTTCGCCGAGCGCCACCAGGGCCAGCTCCGTGACCTCCAGGTCACCCCCGGCTGCTCCGTCCTCGCCGCCGTCGGCGACGGCATGTCCGGCACCACCGGCGTCGCCGCCCGCTTCTTCACCGCGCTCGCCTCCGCCGGCGTCTCCGCCACCGCCCACCCCGGCCTGACTGGCCAGCTCGGCCAGCTCGAGGACGGGCAGCTCGAGTCGCTCGAGGTCGCCAAGGTCCAGCCCACCGCGTTCGCCGACTCCAGCTCGACCCAGGCGATCGGCCTCGCCTTCGCCATGGCACAGGGCCAGGACGACACCGCCAGCGTCGTCGACGTCACCGGCGAGGTCGCCGCGGCCGGCGCGACCGCAGACGAGGGCTTCGGCTTCGGCGGCTCCTCCAACGCCTCCGACATCATCAGCCTCAAGTACGGCTACATGCTCGCCTCGCTCCCCATGCTCAAGGGCCAGCGCCTCAAGGACACCGCCGCCGCGCTCGCCAAGCTCGGCCAGCTCAACGGCATGTACTCCGGCGAGGTCGCCAGGCACCTCATCGCGGTCGTCGACTCCGCCGAGCGAGGCGACGTCGACGTCGACGCCCTCACCAGCCTCATGACCGCCTCCGCCCAGGGCATCGCCTCGGCGTCGGACTCCAGCGGCGAGCGCGTCCACGGCTACCTCCTCGCCGGCATGTGGCTCGGGCTGGCGCAGACCAGCGCCGCCGTCGGCGCCTCCAACGAGGGCTTCGCCTCCCTGGGCACCTCCATCGCACAGATGCTCGAGAAGGACGCATCCTTCGGCGGCTCCGACCGCTCCATCGCCCTCCAGGTCCGCGGCATCTCCACCCAGCTCGCCGCCAAGGCCCCCGACGCCTCCAGGGTCAACTCCGCGGTCAAGACCGCGCTCGCCGCCTCCGCCGACGGCTGAACGAGCTCGGCCCGAACGAAGAGAGCCCGACCACACGATGTGTGGTCGGGCTCTCTTCGTTCGGGTGCGTTTCAGAGCTCAGAAGCGGCCGCCGACCATGAAGCCGCCGCCGCCTTCGTGGAGTATCGGCGTCACGCTCGTGACCTCGAGACCATCTGGGTACGCCATGTTGTACGAAACCAGCGTGAACACGGGCACCGTCACCAACATCGTCGCCAACCCGAAGAACGATCCTGTGAAGCCGGCACCCAAGAAGCTGCCGTCGTCCGCGAGGCCAGCGCTCACACCGACCAATGCGGCGACACCGAAGCCTGCAAGCGCGCCACCGACCGCCGCGAGCTCGGTATCCTCGGTGGCCGACCTGCCACCAGCCCAGAGCGCGCCGAGCACGACCCCGGAGGTGTACCCGACCTGTCTCTTATACACATCTCCGAGCCCACGAGACAGGCAGAAATCTCG
>CAJXPN010000226.1 GCA_913058025.1 uncultured Myxococcales bacterium
GGGCGCTCGGTGCCCACCAGCGCCTCGCGTGGGGCCTCGCCTGGCCGGGCGTCCACGTGATCAGGTGACCGGGGAGGATCCGCCGGGCGCCCTCGAAGAGGTCGCGCTCGTCGCGCTCGCTCGGCGAGGGCTCCAGGCAGAGCCGGCAGACCTCGGGGTCGGGTCGGGCGTCCAGGCCGAGCGCGAGGTGGGCCGCGTCCGGGCGCGTCCCCGCCGCGATGGCGCCGCCGGCCGCGCGCCAGGTCCATGGGACCACGCCGAGCGGATCGCGTGACACGGCGAGCGCGCCCGAGCTCGCCTCGATGGCCACGAGCGCGACCGCCCCGTCCTCCGCGCTCGAGACGGCGCCCTCCGCGCGAGCGCCGCCTGTGAGCGCGTCGCACGCCCGCCGCGCCGCGCGCCCGGGGTCCGCGGCCGGGTCGTGCGAGGTCGCCAGCGTGACCCCGCGGGGGCCCTCGCACACGGCGACCTCTCCTATCGCCAGCGCGCGCGTCGCGCCGACGCGCGCGACCTCACGCCAGCCAGGAGGGAGAGGGAGAGAGGTCGCGCCAGCGACGATCAACAACTCGGAGAGCACGGCTTCTCGTGGGTTGGGATTGACGCAGGCGCGCCTACTGTTGGGTGATACGCACGCCGCGTCGCTTGCATCTTCGTGTTCGATGCGGCATTGGGACAGACTCGGCGCCTGGATGATCCCGGCGCCACGCATGATAGAGGAGTGTGAGATGAGACGACAGATCAAGCGCGTGATCGAAGAGCAGATCAACCCGTCGGTCGCCAGCCACGGCGGCGCCGTGGAGCTGGTCGATTACGTCGACCAGAACATCTTCGTGAGGTTGACCGGAGGCTGCCAGGGCTGCGCCGCGTCGACCGCGACGCTCCGTCAGGGCATCGAGCGCATCCTGCGCGAGAACTTCGGCAGCGACGTCAACGAGATCGTCGACGTGACGAACCATGACGCTGGCGAGAACCCGTACTTCACCGATCAGGACGCCGGGACGTTGTTCTGAGAACGCCCCCGAGCCGGTGACATGAGCATGAGCAAGATGAAGAGGTCGAAGATGACGAGCAAATCAGCCCTCGAGCGCGCGATCGAAGATCGCATCCTGTACCTGGACGGGGCGATGGGGACGATGATCCAGCGCCACGACCTCGAAGAAGAGGACTACCGCGGGGAGGTGCTCGCCGATCACCCCAGCGACCTCAAGGGCAACAACGACCTGCTCGTGCTCACCCGCCCCGACGTGATCCGCCAGATCCACGGCGAGTACTTCGCCGCGGGCGCCGACATCGTGGAGACGAACACGTTCAACGCGAACTGGATCTCCCAAAAAGAGTACGGGACGCAGGAGCACGTGCGCGCGATCAACCTCGAGGCGGCCAGGATCGCGCGCGAGGTCGCCGACGAGTGGACCGCGCGTGAGCCCGACCGCCCCAGGTTCGTCGCGGGCTCGATCGGGCCGACGACCGCCACGCTCTCGCTCTCCCCCGACGTCAACCGCCCCGCCTACCGCACGCGCAGCTTCGAGGACCTCCGCAGCGCGTTCTGCGACCAGGCCGTGGCGCTCATCGAGGGCGGCGTCGACGCGCTCCTCCTCGAGACGATCCTCGACACGCTCAACGTCAAGGCCGCCATCGTGGCGCTCGAGGACGCCTTCGCGTCCACCGGGACGCGCCTGCCGGTCATGATCTCGGTCACGATCACCGACGCCTCGGGCCGCACGCTCAGCGGCCAGACTCTCGAGGCGTTCTGGATCTCCGTGCGGCACGCGGACCCGATCACCATCGGCATCAACTGCGCGCTCGGGCCAGAGGAGATGGCGCCCTACGTCGAGGGCCTCTCCAATATCGCCTCGGCCTACACGTGCATCTACCCCAACGCCGGCCTCCCCAACGAGTTCGGCGGCTACGACCTCGACCCCGACGCGATGGCCGCCACCATCGCGGGCTTCGCCCGAGAGGGGTGGGTGAACCTGGTCGGCGGGTGCTGCGGCACCACGCCCGACCACATCCGCGCGATCCAGCAGGCCACCCGGGTCCACCCGCCGCGCGTGGTCCCCGAGGAGCGCGCCAGGACGATCTACGCCGGGCTCGAACCCTTCGAGATCCTCCCGACCTCGAACTTCACCATGGTCGGTGAGCGCACCAACGTGACCGGCTCGCGTCGCTTCGCTCGACTCGTGCGTGAGGGCGACTTCGAGGCCGCGGCCGCCGTCGCCAGAGACCAGGTCGAGGGCGGCGCGAACATCATCGACATCAACATGGACGAGGGCCTCATCGACTCCGTCGCGGCGATGCGCACGTTCCTGAACACGATCGGGGCCGACCCCGACATCGCGCGCGTCCCGGTGATGCTGGACTCGTCGCGCTTCGAGGTCTTGCGCGAGGGCCTCAAGTGCGTGCAGGGCAAGGCGATCGTGAACTCGATCAGCCTCAAGGAGGGCGAGGAGGAGTTCAAGGCGAGGGCGCGCGAGGTCCAGCGCTACGGCGCCGCCGTCGTCGTCATGGCGTTCGACGAGAACGGCCAGGCCACCGAGACCGACCACAAGTTCGACATCTGCAAGCGCGCCTACGACATCCTCGTCGACGAGGTCGGCTTCGACCCCCGCGACATCATCTTCGACGCGAACATCCTCACGGTCGCCACGGGCATCGACGAGCACTCGAACTACGCGATCAACTTCATCGAGGCCGTGCGCCGCATCAAGGCCGAGCTCCCCGGCGCGCGCACCATCGGCGGCGTGAGCAACGTCTCCTTCAGCTTCCGCGGCAACGACGTCGTGCGTGAGGCGATCCACTCCGCGTTCCTCTACCACGCCATCCAGGCGGGCCTGGACATGGGCATCGTGAACGCGGGCCAGCTCGAGGTCTACGAGGAGGTCAAGCCCGACCTCCTCGAGTGCGTCGAGGACGTCCTCTTCAACCGCCGCGAGGACGCCACCGATCGCCTCGTCGACCTCGCCGAGACGCTCAAGGGCGGCCCCGGCAAGAAGCGCGAGAAGGACCTGAGCTGGCGCGAGACCGACGTCTCCTCACGCCTCTCACACGCGCTCATCAAGGGCATCGACGCCTTCGTCGTCGAGGACGCCGAGGAGGCGCGCCAGCTCCTCGGCCGCCCGCTCGACGTCATCGAGGGGCCGCTCATGGACGGCATGCGCGTGGTCGGTGGCCTCTTCGGTGAGGGCAAGATGTTCCTGCCTCAGGTCGTCAAGTCGGCCCGCGTGATGAAGAAGGCCGTCGCGTACCTCGAGCCCTTCATGGATGACGAGAAAGAGGAGGGCGAGTCGAGCTCTCAGGGCGTCGTGCTCATGGCCACCGTCAAGGGTGACGTCCACGACATCGGCAAGAACATCGTCGGCGTCGTGCTCCAGTGCAACTCCTACGAGGTCGTGGACATGGGCGTGATGGTCCCGCCCGACAAGATCCTCAAGAAGGCCCGCGAGATCGGCGCCGACGCGATCGGCCTGAGCGGCCTGATCACCCCCTCGCTCGACGAGATGGTCACCGTCGCCAAGCAGATGGAGCGCGAGGGCTTCGACGTCCCGCTGCTCATCGGCGGCGCCACGACCTCGCGCAAGCACACCTCTATCAAGATCGCGCCACACTACAGCCACCCGACCGTCCACGTGCTCGACGCATCGCGCGTGGTGGACGTGATGAGCGGGCTGCTCAGCCCGAACCGTCGCGAAGAGTTCGAGGCCCAGAACGCCACCTTCCAGGACCGCGACCGCCAGGTCTACTCGGTCCGACAGGGGCGCCCGCTGCTCACGATCGAGCAGGCGCGCGAGCGCCGCCCGACCTACGACTGGCCCAACCTCGACATCCGCGAGCCCAGCTTCTTCGGCCACCGCGTCGTCGAGGTCCCGCTCTCCGAGCTCGCCCCCTACATCGACTGGACCCCGTTCTTCATCACCTGGGGCTTCCGCGACGTCTACCCGCGCGTGCTCTCGCACGCCGACCACGGCGAGCCGGCGACCGAGCTCTTCGGCCACGCCAGAGAGATGCTCGAGGAGCTGTGCGCCGACGGCTCGCTCGTGGCGACCGGGGTCTACGGGTTCTTCCGCGCGAACGCCGACGGGGACGACATCGTCCTCTGGGAGGACGAGCCCGGCGGCGCCGAACTCGACCGCGTGTGCTCGCTGCGTCAGCAGCAGGAGCGCCCCGGCGAGGAGCAGCCGAACATGGCGCTGTCCGACTACATCGCGCCCATCGGCTCCGGCGTCACCGACGCGCTCGGCGGCTTCGCCGTCGCCGCCCCCCGCGAGCTCGAGGACCGCGCCAAGGCCTTCGAGGCCGACGGAGACGACTACAACTCCATCCTCATCAAGTCGCTCGCCGACCGCCTCGCCGAGGCGTTCGCCGAGTACCTCCACGCGCAGGCTCGCCGCGACTGGGGCTACGGCCTGGAGGAGGACCTCTCCAACGACGAGATCATCGCCGAGGAGTACCGGGGCATCCGCCCCGCGCCAGGTTACCCCGCCTGCCCTGACCACACCGAGAAGGCCACGCTCTGGTCCCTCCTCGACGTCGAGGCCCGCACCGGGATCGAGCTCACCAGCTCGTACGCCATGTTCCCCGGCGCCGCCGTGTCGGGCTGGTACTTCGGCCACCCCGACGCGCGCTACTTCTCCGTCGGGCTCATCGGCAAGGACCAGGTCGACGACTACGCCGTCCGAAAGGGCATGCCCGTCGCCGACATGGAGCGCTGGCTCGCCACCATGCTCGGCTACGAGGCAGAGAGCTGACTCGCGGCCTCTCTTCATTTGGGCTCCTGGAGACGTCAGTAGTCAGAACCCGAACACCTTGGGTCCCTGGCCTTCGGGCATGAAGGTGGTGGGGTCTGACAGCTCGTTCGTGCAGTCGTTGGGGTCGAGGGCCTCGAGCGCGACGCCCGAGTCGCACGAGTAGACCCTGTACTCCTCGAAGACGCTCACGTTGATTGCGTCGATCCCGGACGTGCCGCAGGTGGAGTCGTACTCGGAGACGACGATGTATTTGTTCCCTGTTTCAGGGTCCAGGTTGACCACTTGCTGAGGATCGTCAGAGCGCGAGAACTCGACGAAGACGCCCCCGCCGCAACCCAACGAGATCGTGTTGTTCGGGGCGGGGGCGCTCGAGGGGCAGCCGGTGGTCGCCGTGAAGCGGTCCTCGTCTTCGAGGAGCAGGCCGTCGAGGTGTCCGTAGCCGGGCAGGTCGTTGTCCGAGGTGCCGTCGCGATGGATCTTGACCACGCGCCCGATCGCGTACACGTCGCTGAAGGCCGAGGTCGTGAACGGGTCGTCGGTGTCCGAGAGGCCGATGAAGGAGATGTCGGCGCCAGGGTCCTCGACGCCGGGCAGGTCGCCGTCCTGGACCGCCGTGTCGCACTCGAAGGTCGTGTCCTGGATGAAGGCGTAGCGCACGCTCCCGCTGAAGCTGCGCGAGCCGTAGACGCAATCACCGGTCTCGCGATCCCAGGAGGCGGGCCCTGTCTCTGTGTCGCGGAAGAGTTCGCAGAACGCGATGGGGTCGGCGAGCTGGCCGAAGTTGAGGGTCTCGTAGTCCACGCACACGAACGGGCTGACGTCTTCGTCGTCTTCGGTGGAGACGTCCTCGTCCACCTGCAGCGTGTACGCGCATACGAGCTCGCCGCAGTCGCCGTCCGACTCGCACGTGTCCATGCAGTACGTTTGATTCACGCACACCTGTTCGTCTCCGCACGCGCTGGTGTCGGCGCACGCGTCCCTGGCTTCGCCATCTATGCGGATGTAGCACTGGCCGCTCAGGCAGTACGCCTCGTCGCGTGTGAACGCGGCCTCATCCTGGCTGGTCGGGTGGATCTCGTCGGTCTGGTTGAAGCGCTGCACGCACGTGAGGTCGGGATCGGGCGTGTCCCCACAGTCGATGGGAAGGCACGCACCATCACCGTCGTCGTCGAGCGCGCAGAGCGAGTCGAAGTCACATTCGTCGTCCTGGGAGCATGGGATGATGCAGCGATCGTCTTCGCAAGTGGCGTCACTATCCTGAAGGAGCTGCGTGCAGTAGACGCCCGCCCTTGGAGTCTCGACGTCGTCGCACGCAGCGTCTGCCCGCATCTCCTGCGCCTGGATCTCGGGCACGCACGCGCCGAAGTAGTTCGTGTCCTGATAGGCCGGCGGGATGCACACGGAGTCCGCGGAGCACGTGGGGAACGCGTTGCCCATGTTGGGCGTGACTCGAGGGTCACCGTCGCTGTTGACGGGGCCGAACGTACACCTGGGGAGGCACTCCCCTCCGAGGCACATCTCACCGGAGTCGCACCGGTCGGCCTTGCCCTCCTCGCATGCAGGCGGCTCCCCTGTGTCACCCGCGTCGCCGGGCGTGCCACCGTCCTTCATCGGGTCGACGCCCGTGTCTTCTTCGGTGCCGGCGTCTCGGGGTCCCGGTCCAGCGTTCAGGAGGCCGCAGGCGGGGAGCGCCGAGAGGGCCAGCGCGGTGAGCAGGATCGCTGAAGTGCGTCGTGACATGAGCGTCTTCGGGTTCGAGTGGGAGTCATCTCGCGGGCGGATTGGTCTTCGGTCGACCGCAATCGATTGGCCTCGAGAACACATGAGCATGTCACGTGCGTACGTGACGATGCAACAGACGCGATGGGTCTCTGTGCTCATCGTCCTTTGGCGCGTGTGTGATGGGTCGACATCGCCGTGAGGCGTGTCGAACTCAGAACGAGAACGCCGCCGGGCCCTGGCCCACCTGCATGGCGGTGACGACGTCGACGAGCGGGGTCGCGCAGTTCGCTGGGGTCAGGTCCTCGGCATCCACGCCCGCGTCACAGTAGAAGACCTGATACTGCTCGAAGACGCTCACGTTGCCTGCGTCGATCCCGGACGTGTCGCAGGTGGAGTCGTACTCCGAGACGACGACGTATTTGTTCCCACCTTCACTGTCCAGGTTGACGACCTGGCCGGGGGAGCCGTTGGGAGAGAACTCGACGAAGACGCCGCCGCCGCAGCCCAGCGCGATGGTGTTGTTGGGCGCGGGCGAGGCTGAGGGGCAGC